>NZ_JAENKS010000059.1:0-773 GCF_016598975.1 Campylobacter sp. 2018MI34 | reverse complement strand
TAGAGCTACTACTACCTATAACACCTTCATTAACTATACCAGCAGTTCCACCTGTAACTGATCCTGAAATAGTGATTTGAGTATCAATCTCTTTTCCACCTCCTATATAAATACCAGAATTACCACCACTTATACTAGCGCCTTCTTTAACTTCAATACCATCAGCTTCTATAGCTTTAGAAGTTTCATTGTCTATATTAATACCATTATTTCCAGCTTTAATGCTACTACCATTTTCTAGGATAATTCTTCCTAGTTTCATAGTACCACCGCTTCCACCAGCACTACCATGATCATAAAAGCTTATACCATTTAAATCAGCTTCTATAGTGCCTTTATTAATTATAGTATTAATATAATTTCCAGCTTCTGCTAAGATACCATGAGATTTTGATTTAATAAGACCTTCATTAGTTAAATTATCAATAGTGGAAGGGCTTCCATTTAATGTCATAAGATTAATAGCCGCTGCAAGTGTGCTATCACTAGTTGATTCTATAGTTCCTTTATTAATGAAATTACCTAGAGTACCTTTAATCAAATCAACACCTATAATACCAGAAATTAAACCCTCATTAGTAAAAGTTTTTACTAAACCTTGTAAATATATACCAGTTGAAATATTTACCCATATGGAAGGTTTTATAGTTCCTGTGCTTTTTATAGTTCCAGTGTTTGTGAAATTATCTATTGTTGTTCCACTAGCTATATTTACTCCAAAAGTACTATTAGTGTTTATAATTCCACTATTGTTAAAAGTTTTAATTTCTGTA
>NZ_JAENKS010000058.1:0-783 GCF_016598975.1 Campylobacter sp. 2018MI34 | reverse complement strand
CAATGATAATTTAAAATTATTTTAAAGTAAAAATTTTTAGTATTTTTTATATAAATTCTTATAAGTTTTTATATTTATAAAAAATATTTTAAAAAATATTGCAAGGGGTATTTAAAAGAATATGTGTAACTATCTTTAAATAATTTTAACAAAAATACCAAATATAGCCCTTTAAAGTATATAAAATAACTTTTTATCTTTTCAGTTTAAAGCGTAAAATACTCAAATATCTTTAAAATATCTGTTTTATCTCAAAATAGTAATTAAATGCTGTTTAAAAGATAGATAAAACAATGTTTGATTTTTAAATTTTATATCCCAAAAGTGTTTTTACTCTCTGAGATAATTACATTTTTATTTAAAACAAACTTATTTTTCTTATTGTGTTTAATAAAACTTATAATTTAACTATTTTTTATAAAAATAGCATATAACTAACTTTAGTTTTAAGTTTTAGAAGGTAGTTGCATAGAAAACTTAAATATTTTATAAAATAATATTTATGTAAATTTCTAAAATGCAAAAATCATAGAACTATAAATATAACATAATTAAAACTGGTATATTTTAAGGATGACAATGTGCTAAAAAATAACAACAAATTTATAATTAGTTTGCATTAGAAAGTTGGACTGATAGTGGACATCTTTGTAATTAAAATCATTAAATAACCAATGAAAATTATCTTAAGTACTAAAGTTTTGATGATGTAAAATTAAACAGATACTTTGATAGAATATATAGACTAGAAAATTATAAAATTGTATTTATCACAATTATTTA
>NZ_JAENKS010000057.1:0-802 GCF_016598975.1 Campylobacter sp. 2018MI34 | reverse complement strand
CATTTTTAGAAGTAATAGTTCCACCATTTTCAATGGTGATGCCGTGTGTTTGAACATCTACATCTTTTTGTCCTATGGTTCCTGTATTAATAATACCGCCATTATTACCTTGAATGGTTCCAGATACAGTGATACTTGTATTTACTTGTTTGCCTGCTCCTATATAAATGCCAGCATTACCACCTTCTAATCTACCTTTTACGTCTATGCCTTCGCCTGTGATATCTTTACCACTTCCGTCTATATTAATACCATTATTGCCTGCTTTAATGACGCCTCCGCTTTCTATAGTGATTTTACCGATATTTGTTGAATTACCACTAACATCGCCATGATCATAAAAACTTATACCATTTAATTTAGCATCAATAGTTCCTTTATTGGTAAGCGTACCTATTTTATTTCCTGCTTCTACTAAGATACCATTAGAGCTTGATTGTATAGTGCCTTCATTGGTAAAGGTGTTTATAGTAGATATACTACTATAAACAGTTGCAAGAGCAATACCTGCTGCAAGATTATTATTGCTAGTTGATTCTATGGTTCCTTTGTTAGTAAAATTTTCAATTGATGAAGCAGATAATTTTATACCTACTTTGCCAGAGATAGAACTTTCATTGGCAAAATTACTTATAGTACTATTTCTTAAAGATATACCTATTGAACCCCCTCCATATTGATTTGGTTCTGCTGTTCCACTAGTTTTTATAGTTCCTTTGTTGGTAAAATTTTCTATAGTAGAACTACCAACATAAACCCCACTTCCATTATCACTACTTATCAATTTCTCATTAGTAAAAGT
>NZ_JAENKS010000056.1:0-833 GCF_016598975.1 Campylobacter sp. 2018MI34 | reverse complement strand
AAATTATATAGATAATGTTGATAAAATCAATAAATTATCAGAAAAAGAAAAAGAATTTTTTTTAAAAAATAATATCTTTAAATTTCAAGATATTGCTAAAAAAAATTTAGTTTTATTTAATAGATATATTAGTTCTTTTAATTTTAAAGAAAAAAAAATTGGACTTTTTGATTTAGCTACAGATAGTTTTAGCTCGGTTAAATTACTAAAGCGTATATTAAAACATAAAATATTGTATAGTTATTTTTGGTATTGCGGAGATAAATATAAAAATAATTTTTTATATAAAAAATATAATAGTGAAAATATTCAATTGCTTAATTATGAGCTTCCTGAATTTATAATTACTGCACCAGAGTTACCTGTAAAAGGGATTAATGATAATGGAGAATTTATTAGAATTAATAATTCTTATGAAAACAAAAGAGTTGAAGTTTATAAAATTATAAGCCATGAAGAAGTAAAATTTTCACAAGATTTATTAAATATTTTTGGAGATATGAAAGTAAGTTTTGAAAATAAAACGCTTATTAACTTTTTAAATATTTTTATATCAACTTTAGATGAAAATGATAGATATTTTTTTAATAACATTTATCATGGAGTGTCCGAAGATCATACTATTTATCGTAAGTTGTTTGCTGATAATATTCAAAAAAATAATCAAACTAACATTTTTGGGACAGCAGTATGTATTGTTAAAAATCATTTATCTTTTAAATTAGGAAAAGAAATATTAAGTGTAAAAGAAAATAAATTAAAAATGTTCATATTGCCTTTTACTTTAATATTTATATATATAAAACATAAAGTATCAAATTTAATATTTAACC
>NZ_JAENKS010000055.1:0-962 GCF_016598975.1 Campylobacter sp. 2018MI34 | reverse complement strand
TACTACTTTGAATAGTTCCACTATTGGTAAAATTATTGATTGTTGTTCCACTAGCTAAACCTATTCCATAATTTCCACCACCTTGAATAGTTCCACTATTGGTAAAATTATTGATTGTTGTTCCACTAGTTAAATTAATTCCATAACCGCTGTTACTTTTAATAGTTCCACTATTGGTAAAAGTTTGAATATCAGTATTATTAAAATAAATAGCTTCATTTTTTGAATGAATAGTTCCACTATTGCTAAAATTATTGATTGTAGATTTATTATCAATTGTTCCCCAAACTGTGATACCAAATTTAGAAACACCATTTCCTATAGTGCCACTATTATTAAACGTTTCTATGGTAGCACCACCATTACTGCTATTTCCTACTTGAACACTAGCAGTATTACCTCCACCTATAAGGGTTCCTTTATTTAAAAAAGTAGAAATGGAATTTCCTTGTGTAAAATTTATAGCATTAGCATTAGCACTAGAAGCAATAATACTTCCACCACTTTCATTGGTAAAAGTATTTATATTGACACTATTTTCAATATCAATTGCATTATTGCTACTTTGAATAGTCCCGCTATTATTAAAATTATTAATAGTAGAATCTTTCCAAATTTTAATACCAAATTTAGAATTATTATTTCCTATAGTGCCACTATTTTCAAAGCTTTCTATGGTAGCACCACTTGAATTATTTGATTCTCCTATTTTTATGGCTGCTGCATCACTTTTACTTGATAAGAATCCTTCATTTTTAAAAGTAGAAGTTGAAGAACCTCCTGTAAAATTTAAGGCTGGACCAGAAGAGCTTATTTGTATAGTTCCACTACTTCCTATAGTAAGAGTATTATTACTTCCACTTATAGTATGAGTTGAATTTTGCGATGTATTTATATTAGTGCTTGTTCCATTTTGCGAACTATAAAAACTAGGTGAATTATCGCTATTATCACTATAAGTT
>NZ_JAENKS010000054.1:0-972 GCF_016598975.1 Campylobacter sp. 2018MI34 | reverse complement strand
TACTACTTTGAATAGTTCCACTATTGGTAAAATTATTGATTGTTGTTCCACTAGCTAAACCTATTCCATAATTTCCACCACCTTGAATAGTTCCACTATTGGTAAAATTATTGATTGTTGTTCCACTTGATAAATTTACACCTTGTCCGCTGTTACTTTTAATAGTCCCACTATTAGTAAATGTTTTAATCTCAGTATTACCAAGATAAATAGCTTCACCAGCGTTTGAACTTATAGTTCCACTATTGCTAAAATTATTGATTGTAGATTTATTATCAATTGTTCCCCAAACTGTGATACCAAATTTAGAAGTATTATTTCCTATAATACCTTCATTAGTGAAGGTATCTATGGTAGCACCATTTGAATTATTAGTACTGATTTGAACACTAGTAGTATTACCTCCACCTTGAAGGGTTCCTTGGTTTAAAAAGGTAGAAGTAGAAGAGCTTGCTTGGAAAAGAATAGCTTGTTTGTTTTTGTTGCCATTGCTAGTAGGACTAGAAATTGTAACCGAACCACTGCTTGTTATAGTAAGAGTATTATTACTTCCACTTATAGTATGAGTTGAACTTAAAGATTCATTTATAGTAGTATTGCTACTAGATTGCGAACTATAAAAACTAGGTGAATTATCGCTATTATCACTATAAGTTTCTACATTAGCTGTAGCATAAGAATAAGAACTTAAAAAAGAGATTGTAACTAAAGAAAGAACTAGTTTTTTTGAAGAAGAATGGTTTTTTTCAATCCCCCCCCCCCGTTTCTTTTTTGTCTAAACTATACAAACGCTGACCCATTATAACCTCCTATAGTTAATTAGTTATTTATTTTTTTAAAAAGGGAATAAAAAAAAGAATAATAAATCCAAATCATAGATTATGCGTAATGATAAAAAAAATTTTCTTAAAGTTATATTAAGAAAACTTTTAGATATTTTTAATATTAATTTTATATTTATAAAATAAAAAC
>NZ_JAENKS010000053.1:0-1118 GCF_016598975.1 Campylobacter sp. 2018MI34 | reverse complement strand
GTTAAATTTAATACATTTTTATACATTAAAAACCTTTTATAAAATATAAAGAAAATATTTTATTCTAAGATTTTTATAAAACTTTTTAATGTATTAAAATCGATCTTTAAATTTAAAATATTAAAAATAATTCCTGTTCCAAAAGAGCCTAAGCACAAATTCTTATCCCCCCCCCTCTCTCTAGTTGTTTTTGTAGGCAAATAAGATCTAAAACAAGTTTATTGATCAGAGTATTTCCATATTCTTTTAAACTATCATCAAAATTATTTTTAAGCTTTAGAGTATAAAAGAGCTTATCGCGAACAAAGCTATTGGCATTTTGAAATAAAAAATAATCTATTTCTTGTTTTTTTTGTTTAAAATAACTAAAAAAATCTTCAAAAAATATCGGAAATTTTTCCATAATAAATGAAAAAAATAAATTACCATCTGTCTTCATAAAATCATTGCCATTTTCATTAAAAGCTTTTAGTGGTAAAGTTTCTTCTAAGGCAAATTCTGAAAAAATATTTTGAGAATAAAACGCTTTTTGCTTAGTATTTGTTTTTTCTATTAAAATAGCACTAGCACTATCAGAAGTATTTAAAAAAGTAATTTTATCTTTTGGATTAATTTTTTTGCTTTTTACACTTGCACAAAGCAAAACAACTTTTTTTATATTTAAATGATCAAGCAATAAAAAAGCCCTCAAAAGACCTTGTAAAAATCCCCAGCAAAATACGCTAATATCAAAACACAAAGTATGATTGGCTAATTTTAAATTTTTATGCACCAAACTAGAACAGGCTGGAGCTAGAAAATCTGGAGTAAAACTTGCAAAAATCAATACATCAATTTCATCTTTTTTAATTAAATTTTGATTTAATAATTCTTCTAAAGCCTTGCTTGCTAAATCACTTGCATAGGTATTTTTATCACTTATAAAATGATTAAATATACCACTATTTTGCTGTAAAATTTTAAATTTATTTTCACTTAAATTAACAAAATTAAGCTCTTCTTCATAAGTGCGAGGATTTTTAGGTAAAACCACGCTTATAGCTTTTATGGAATGATTATTAATTGCTAATTTCATTTATAACCTTTAAATTTATTTTCTAATATCGATATTATTTTAA
>NZ_JAENKS010000052.1:0-1283 GCF_016598975.1 Campylobacter sp. 2018MI34 | reverse complement strand
TTTTGCTATCATTATAATAACCTAGTGATAAACAAGTTCCCCTTATATAAAGTTCTCCTTTAATACCTATTTCTTTAGGACTAATAAAATTCATATTTTCATCAAAGACTAAAAGCTCGGTATTTTTACAAGCCTTGCCAATAGGCAAAATATCTTCATCTTTAAATTCTCTCTCGGCCTTAAAAAAAGAACAAACATCAGTAATTTCTGTAGGTCCATAAAGATTAAAAAATTCCGTATTTGGTAAAGCCTTTCTCCAAAAATTAAGCTGTTTATTTGGCATAATTTCTCCACAAAAAAGAACCTTTTTAAGATAAAGATTAAAATCTTTCAAAGCATTAGTATTTGCAAAATAAATAAGCACCGAAGGCACCCAAAAAATCATATTTATTTTTTGCTCTTCTAAATAAGATAAAATTTTATTTGGAAAAGCAAAAAGATGATTAGGTAGTAAATGAAGTGTCGCTCCTGCTTTAATGCTTGAAAATATATCTAAAATACTATTATCAAAATAAAACGGAGCCTGATTAGCTAAAATCTCATTTTCATTTAAATTAAAAGTTTCGCATACCCAAAAAGTATAATCAATCACACTTTTATGAGAAATACAAACACCTTTTGGCACTCCTGTACTCCCACTTGTAAAAAAAACATATAATAAATTTGTATCTATATGTCTTTCCTTAACTTCTTCTAATAAAACTTCATCTATATCAAAATTTACAAAATCTTCTGTATAAAGTGTTGGTAAATTAAAATCAAATTTTAAATTTTTTGAAGTAATTAATAATTTTGGTTTTAAAATATTTATTACTTTTTCTATGCGTTCTTTTGGAGTTTTTTCATCTAAAAGAGTATAAAAATTCCCACTTAAACTCACACCAAAAAAACTTATAAGACAATCAATACTTTTAGGCAAAAGAATTAAAATAGAATCTTGTGTATAAGAATCATTTAAATCTTTAGCAATTTTACTTGCAAGTTTTTTGCTTAAAATGTTGAATTCTTTATAATTTATACTTTTAAAATTTGAACCAAAAGCATCTACAAAAGCTAATTTTTCAGGAAATTTTAAAACACTTTTTTCTAAAAAATCATAAATACTTCTAACCATATAAACACCTTTAAAAAATTTTTATTATAATACTAAAAAACTAAAAAGATTTACTATGTTAATTAACAAATCCTATAAAATTAATTCTTGTGATGATGTTGAACTTAATATAAAAAGAGAAAGTAAGCTTGAGTATAGACTTACTTTTGATGATAGTAAAGATATAAAA
>NZ_JAENKS010000051.1:0-1284 GCF_016598975.1 Campylobacter sp. 2018MI34 | reverse complement strand
TTTATGAAAGTGAAAAAGAACTTAATTTAAAAGCTTTTTTAAAAGATAAATTAAATGCTTATATGATACCTAAACGTTTTATAAGACTAGATAGTTTTAAACTCAATCAAAATGGTAAGATCGATAGGAAATTTTTAAATAATTTTATTTAGCAATGATTGAAAGCTAAAGAAATGTTTGTTATAAAAACCAAATTTTGATTTTATGTTATATAAAAATAGAATCATTTTAATTTTTTAAATGAGTTTAATTAAACAATTCTTATTTATATCAATTTGATTTTTTGAAAAAAATTTTTACTTTATAAAGATCTAAATATTATTAAATAAGTGGTTAATAAAATTCGTTTTTTATGGAAATAAATTGAGTTTATAAAAATATCTTTTTGTTTTTAAGTTATTATTTTTTTAAATAATTTAAATTATAATATTTTAATTTTTATGATTATAATGATAAAAAACTTAATCAAGTTGATAATTAGTAGGAATTTTAATGGAATATGAAAATATTTTTATTATAGGTGATGGAAAAGTAGCAAAAGAATGTCAAAAAATAGCTCAAATTTTTTTTCAACAAGAAGTTAAATTTATAGAAAATAAAACGAAAAACTATTTAGATAACTTTTTTAATTCCTTAAAGTATTCCTTAATTATAAGTGCAAATAATTTTTATATTTTTAAACCACTATGTGTGGAAAATAATACTATTATTAATTATCATAATTCTTTACTTCCTTATTATAGAGGAGTTAATGCCCATGTTTGGGCGATTTATAAAGAAGAGTTAAAAACAGGTATTACTTGGCATAAAGTAGATAAAAATATAGATACAGGAGATATTTTAATACAAGAAGAAATTGAACTTGATAAAAAAATTACAGCTCTTAATTTATTAAGAGCACAACACAATCTTGCTATTAATACTTTTCAAAAAGCTTTAGAGAATTTAAAAAATAAAAATTATAAAAAACAGGAAAAAAGAAATGATAAAGAAAGAATCTATTCAAAAAAAGATTTACCAAATAATGGATTTTTAGAGCTTTCTTGGGAAAAAGTAAAGATCGATTTTTTTTAAGATCTATGTATGGCATTTCTAAAGCAAAAATTAAACTTTTTAACCAAAATTTAATTATTTTTTTAGAATACAGTCACGCTACTTTAAAGCTTTATTTAGAGCAAAATATAGTATTAAAAATTGATAAAATTTAAGTATTTTATTTTTTAAAATGCTAAATGAAAGTGTTAATTAAAGAAATTTAGTGCTAATTATTTATAATTTTTAAAG
>NZ_JAENKS010000050.1:0-1312 GCF_016598975.1 Campylobacter sp. 2018MI34 | reverse complement strand
ATTTATTCCATTTTGACATAAAATGGAATAAATATTGCTTGTATTATTTTATATTTAGATTGAAGGCAGAAAAATCTAAATAAAGGATTTAATATGAGCATCTTTAGTATAAATGATAATTCAAGTTATGGCTCTATACTTTCACAAAGTAAAGCAAATAAAGAAAGTAAAGAAAATTCAAAAATAAATTTTGCAAATGTTTTTTTTAAAACAAAATGTCACTAAATTAAATGAAATTCAAAGTAAGAATACTCAAACTTTAATAAGAGCTGAAGTATTAAATTCTACTAATACATTAAATAATAATAGTTTAAATTCTACCAATATATCAAGTGAATTTAAAAATTCTATTTATACTTTAAAATATAAACAAGCTGATCCTTTAGCTAATGTAAGTAATTCTATATCTTTAGCTTATGGCTATAGTGTAGATAAAGATGGTTATATGGGAAGTGATTTTAATAAAGCTGCAGGATTGCCAGATGATTTTAAAATACATAAATCTACTTTGGATGAGATAGAGAGATTTAATCAAGAAAATATAGCTAGTGAAACTAGTGGAAATTATTATAATAGTTTTGATATGGCTTCTATTGTTAAGTCCTATTATAATAGCTTTAATCAAGTAATAAGTGTATTTCCAAATGATAAAACAAGTTTTAGCAAAGCAGATTTGGAACAATTACCAAAAGGATTAAATAGTGATTATAATGATAACCAAGAACAAATTGTAAAAAATATATTTAATGCAGAACAATTTCACGAAGCACAAGCAATTAAATATTCTACTATGAATTTAGGTATGAACCTTATAAAACTTGACTTTTCTCCACAAAGTATGAAGCAAGGTCCTTCAGGTGAAGGTGGCTTTAATCCTGATATGTCAGTTTATCCACAAAATGATGATGGAAGCTATTCTAAAGAAGCTTTATTTATGAGCTTTTTAAAATCCTATTCGCCTCTTCCATCTCCAAATCAAGTTGTTTTTAGTCCTGAAGCAAAAGTTTTAGAAGCAAAACTTGATCAAGAAATGAAAGCAAATCCTTCTTTTGATGTTTCCTTAGATGACATTATGACAGGTAAAGTAGATTTTGCTAAGCTATTAAAAGGCTATGCACAAGATGGATGGCTTGATGCAAGTATATATGCAATGGATAAAGGAGTTAAATGGCAGAATATATACATAGGCAGTGGTGGAGCTTGGTTTGATAGAGAATTTAATCAAGCAAAAGCTAATGGTTGGAAAGCAAGTAATGAAAGTATAAATTCTTATGTAAATAATATAATGGATAGATTAGATAAGCTAATGAGT
>NZ_JAENKS010000004.1:0-68351 GCF_016598975.1 Campylobacter sp. 2018MI34 | reverse complement strand
AAACTTTATCTAAATCATCATTTAAATTTATTATTTTTGTGTTATTGCTAGATTTTCCGTGATTGATAAAAGTTTTAAATCTTGAAATAGGATCTCTTGTTAAAATGAGAATTTTAGTAGGATTAAATATATAAGAGAAATTTGGTATAAATTGTTTTTTCCTTGAAAAGAAAAGATGTAAATAAAAGTTTTTATCTTCTTTTTTTAATTTTTCCCTAATATTTATATAATCTAAAACATCATGATAAAGTTCTACTTTATTTAACCCACATAAAGATAAAAAATAATTTAAAGCAGTATGACCCGATGTAGAAAAACAATAAATAACAAATTTATAATCGCCAGGCAAAACCTTAAATAAAAAAGGGAATAAATTTAATAATATAGCTTGTATTTTTATAAAACGATATAAAATCCATTTTTTAAAACCTTTCTCTTTTAAAATTTTAAAAGATTTACTATTTAAAGGATTTTTCATAATTTTTCCTAATAAAATTAAAATATTTAAATAATTATTAATAATAAATCTAAAAAATTATAATTTCTTAGATTTTAGAATATTTAAAGATAAAGCACTTAAGATATCTTCATAAGCTATACAGAATTGTTCTAAACCATCATCCATTAAGCTTTTATAAGCCTTTTGTAAATCATATAAAGAAACAATTTGATTTAATTTAGCATAAATCTCAGTATTATCTAAAGGAGTTTTAAAAGTATAATCTTCATTAAAAGCATAAATAGCATCTAATGGAGCCGTATTTACACTATCTTCAAATAATAATTCTTTAATATAATAATCTTTATACAAAGAATTATCTTTAACACCTGTACTTGCAAATAAAGCTCTAATATTTGATTGATTATTTTTTATTATATCGTTATAAATAAGATTTGCATTTAAAACACCTATAGAACCTTGTTCTAACACTTTAATATCAAAGAATTTATCAAAACGACTTACAAAAATACTAATAACAGCTTTTGGAGTTTTTGTTTTATTTAAATAAGGATTTTTTTGATTAAAATATTTTAAACCTTCATTTAAGGCATCAAAACATTTTTTACCTTGATCTTGTGAAAATACTAAAGTTGCATTAACGCTAACTCCTTCTTTCATAAGTTCATACATTACCTCATAAGAAGCTTCTGTAGCTGGAATTTTCATCATAACGTTTTCTTTAGATATGGCACTATAAAGTCTTTTTGCTTCACCTAAACTCAAACTCGTATGATCATAAAACCTTGGATCGATCTCAAGACTAATGAAACCATCATTAAAATTTAAAAAATGAGGCATTAATTTATCAGCTGCTTTTTTAATATCATTAATAGCTAATTCTTCATAAATTTCCTTAGCTTTTTTACCTTTTAATTTAACAATTTGATCTTTATAAAATAAAGAATTTAAAATAGCATTTTTAAAAATACTAGGATTAGAAGTAGCTCCATTAACTTTAGAATTTAATAAGTCTAAAAATTCTTTTTCTAAAAAATTATTTTCAATAAAATCACACCATAAGGAAAAATTTCTCATTATTAAGCCTTTTTTATTGAAATAATATCTAGTTTTATTTTAAATTATATTTATTTAGGAAAGATTTTGATGGGAGAAAATCCCATCAAATTAGAATTCTCGTTTTAAAAGTGCTTCAACTTTAAGTATGGTAAGAATATTTTCATCTCTTTTACCAATACCATAAATCATACCTTTATCTTTTACTAAAGTTTCAGGTGGCGGATCAATTCTGCTTCTATGAATTTTAATTGCCTCTGTTAATCTATCTATAACAAAGCCGGCATTTCCTCCAACACCACTGCCATTTGTCTCTCCTCTTAAAACTATATATCTAGTTTGAGGAGTCATTTTAGAACTTCCCAAGTTAAAACGCTGTGCTAAATCAATAAGTGGCATAACATTTCCACGCATATTAAACACACCTAAAACATAATCTGGCACACTAGGAACCCTAGTAAATTCTATAGGTTTGATAATTTCTTGTATATTAAGAATTGGAATAGCATATTCCTCATCTCCAACCACAAAACCAACTAGTTGGATTATATCATCTTCTTTATGATCTTGAGGACTAGCTATCTGAGCTTGCTGTTTTTGCAAAATTTGTTCTAATTTATCATTACTCATACTCTTATCCTAATTTTAAATTTTTTCTAACTACATTTTCTAAATACTCTGGAGAATAAGGTTTTGTAATATATTCTGTCATTCCCACTTCAACACCTCTTAAACGATCTGTTTTACTTGTTCTTGAGGTAACAGCTATTAGAGGTAAACTTCTATACTTAGAGTATTTTCTAATTTCGCCAGCTAAAGTATAACCATCCATTCTTGGCATTTCTATATCTATGAGCATGGCATCGATATCATGTTCTCCTGATTTAACAATATTAAGCGCCTCAACACCATTAGTTGCCTCGATTAAACTTACCCCTAAAGATTCCAAAGCTTTTTGCATTAAAGTTCTATCCATTTTAGAATCATCAACAATTAAAACTTTATAATCACTCGGTTTTTCTTTAACCTTTTTAACGTTTGATTCAAGCTGAGCTTTAATATCAACTTTAATTTCTTTAGCTATATCCATCATAGCTGCTACATCAATAATTAAAGTTACTCTACCATCTCCTCTTATAGTAGCCCCAGCAATTCCTGTAATATTTTGTAAATAATCACCCATTGATTTAATAACAATTTCTTCTTGACCTACTAAAGTATCAACTATAATACCAAGCTTACTTTCCGCTACGCCAATGACAACTACATATGTTTGATCACCGCTTTCAAGGACTTGTTTAACGCCAAAAACATCTGAAAGTCTTACAAGTGAAAGAACTTCATCTCTTAAGCGTAATACATTTTTACCTTCTATAGTATAAATATCATCAATTGGAACCCTAACAGTTTCAAGAACGCTTGCAAGTGGTATAGCATAAAATTCTTCTTGAGTACCTACAAGTAAAGATTGAATAATAGCTAATGTTAAAGGAATTTTTAACTTAAATGTGCTTCCTACTCCCACTTCACTATCAATCTCAATTACACCATTAAGTTTTTCAATGTTAGTTTTAACAACATCCATTCCAACACCACGACCTGAGACATTTGTTACTTTTGCTGCTGTAGAAAAACCTGGTTTAAAAATTAAAGCAAAAGCCTCTTTATCAGTCATTTGATCTGCTTCTCTTTCGGTGATTAAATTTTTCTCTATAGCTTTATATTTTAATGCATTTGCATCAAGTCCTTTACCATCATCAGTAATTTCTACTACAATATGATTTCCCTCATTGTAAGCTTTAAGCTGGACAATACCTTTTTCAGGTTTTCCCGCAGCTAAACGAGTGGCTGGATCTTCTACTCCATGATCACAAGAATTTCTAATCATATGCATAATAGGATCACCTATTTCTTCAACTATAGACTTATCTAACTCTGTTTCTTCACCTGTAATTTCAAGCTCAATTTGTTTTCCAAGCTCACGACTTAAATCTCTTACGACTCTTGGGAACTTATTAAACACTTTCGCAATAGGCTGCATTCTTGTTTTCATTACGGCAAGTTGTACATCAGTTGTGATAATACTTAATTGACTAACTACTTGATTAAGTTCTTCAAGAAATTTTTCACCCTCATAGCGCTCTTCAACATCATCATAAATTTTAAGTAAGCGGTTTTTTCCAAGTACCAACTCACCAATTAAATTCATCAAATGGTCAAGTCTTTTTACTTCAACCCTAATAGTCTGATCCATAGATGCACCACTACTGCCAGAAACAGGAACCTTTTTTTCTGCTTGAGTATCTGTTTGTGCATTTGCTGACTTATTTGGAGAAACCGATGCAGCTGAATTTTGCTTTTTTTGAGCTCTTCTTGCTTGATCTTCAGCTTTTCTTACTTTTAAAAGTCTTTCTATTTCTGCTTCAACTTCAGAATCACTAAGCTTATTTACATCTATATCAGATTCTAAACTAGATTCTGGCTCTTGTTTTTCTTCTTTCTTAATCTCATTGTTTTCTTCTTTTTTTTCAGAAGGAGATGAAGAAGTCGGTGCTTCTCCCTCTGAAATAGCAGTAAGTTTAGAACAAATTGGTTCAATATCCATACCAATTGCCGTATCATTACCATTATCACGGATAGAATTAAGTAAAGTTTTCATTCTATCAATGGACTCTAAAACAACATCCATAATATCTGGAGTGATTTTAAGCTCACCATGTCTTGCTTTATTTAAAACATCTTCCATATGATGTGTTAATTTTGTTAAAACATCAAAATTTAAAAAACTTGATGATCCTTTAACAGTATGCGCAACACGGAAAATTCTATTTAATAATTCTAAATCTTCTGGATTTGATTCAAGCTCTACTAAGTCATGGTCGATTTGCTCAACTAGCTCAAAAGCTTCAACCAAAAAGTCTTCAAGTATTTCTTGCATATCTTCCATATTTTACCCCTGTTGTTGAGATTGATGTTTTTTTAAAACGCGAGTTATTTCAGAGAAAAAGTCACTTGCATTAAATTTTACCAAATATCCTTCTCCTCCAGCTTCTTGGACACCTTTTTCATTCATAAATTCATTAGATAAAGAAGAATTAAAAACTATAGGAATATCTTTAAATCTTTGATCTTCTTTAACATGTGCTGCAAAATGAAAACCATCCATTTGAGGCATTTCAACATCACTTACAATAATCTTTAAATTTTCACCTAAAGAATCCCCATAAATTTGACTTAATTCTTCTAATTTATTAATACCCTCTACTCCATCTTTTGCTTCAACTACTTGCAATCCAATTTGCTGAAGCATTTCTTTAACGCGCTTTCTAGCTGTTAAACTATCATCTAAAATTAAAGCTGTTCCACTAAATTTTTCAATTTTACTAAGATCAATATCTATTTTAGGTGCATAAATTCCTAATTCTTCTACTATACTTTCAAGATCCAAAATTAGTAAAACTTCATCATTTTCAATACGCGTTACACCGGTAATTTTACCTTTATCTAAAGCTCCAGATCCGGCAGAAAAAGTAGCTGGCTCTATATCTTTCCAATTAATACGACGAATTCTTTTAGCTTCATGGACAATAAAACCAATAAGAATATTACTAAATTCTGTAATAATAACTCTTGGCTTTAACATAGTTCCTTCTGGTTCAGTAATTTGCATCCATTTTGCAAGATTAACTACAGGTATAACTACTCCACGAAGATCAAAAATACCTTCGATATAATCAGGTACACCTGGTAATTCTGTAAGACTTGGAATTTTGATGATTTCTCTTACCTTGGAAACATTGACACCATAAATACCTTCATAAACTTTATCATGTCCTTGCTTAAAAATACGGAAATCAACAAGTTCCATTTCATTTGAACCTGTTTTAATTATATTTTCATCAAACATTTTGACCCCTCAAATTCTGTTCTTGAAATTTGATTTCTTGATTGTATTCTACTACAAAAAAACTTTCCTTATATGCAAAACTATCTAAATTAAAATATTTTATATTTTCATTATTTAAAATAAAATTTTGATGATAATGTCCTTCTATAACCCAAGTATTATTTGCATTATATTTTTTATATCTTTGATAAACTAAATTCTCAAAATTATTAATTTTAAAAAAAAGATTTTTCTTTTTTTGATTTGCTAAAATCTGTTTTGATATAAAATTAAAAGTTAGTTTATTTAAAAAATTTAAAAAATGAAGCAAAAAATGTCTTCTTAAATTTTTTAAAATAAACCCTAAAAAAGGATTTAAAAAAATATCTCCATGTGCTAAAAAAAAATTTTCTTTTTTATCTTTTTCAGTATAAAAAATAGCTTTTAAAGGTTGTTTTTGCAAAGGAAAAATTTTCACTTTTTTAAAAAAAGGAGAAAGATTAAAATCATGATTTCCTTCTAAATAAAAAATTTCTATATCTTTACTAAGCTCTTCTAGTAAAAAAATATATTTTTTTGCAAAACTATGTGTAGCAGAAATTTCTCCTATTAACAGATCAAATATATCTCCCATTAAAAAAAGTTGAGAAGTTTTAATTTTACCTTCTTTTAAGGCACATAAAAAATTCCAAAAACTCTCTCTTTGTTCATTTTCATGTGCATCAGCTATAAAAATAGCACCATTTTTAATAATCACTTCATCTTGTAGATGCTTTTTCATTTTTTAATTCTTTATTATAATTTATATTTTACATAAATACTAACTTCTATCATAAATAAATATTTCTCTCACTTTTCTAAAAAAAATAAATTAAATTTATTATAAAATATTTAAAAATTATCAGATATTAAAACTCTAAGGCTTCATAAAAAATATCTATAATTTCAAATTCACTTTCTCCCTTTGGCAGACGCACTTTAAACTCATCACCAATTTTCTTACCAAGCATGGCCTTTGCAATAGGTGAATTGATGGAAATATAACCTTTTTCAAGATTGCTTTCACAAATTCCAACTAAAGTATATTTACTTTCTTTCTCACTTTCTACATCCATAATCACAACACTAGAGCCAAATTTAACACTATCGTGATCATAGCTTGAAGGATCAATAACTTGAGCTCTTGCTAAAATATCGCTTAATTCTGCTATACGACTTTCAATTAAAGCTTGTTTTTCTCTTGCGGCGTGATATTCTGCATTTTCTTTTAAATCTCCATGACTTCTTGCTACATCAATCTCAACAACTACTGCTGGACGTTGATTATCTTTTAAGTCTTTTAATTCATTAAGTAATTTTTTATAGCCAAATTCACTCATTGGTTCTTTTTGCATTTTTTATCCTTTTTAAATTTCATGAAGTATTTTAGCCAAATTTTTTGCACTTCCAAATTTTAAATACTCTTTTAAAAAATTAACCTTATCAAAAAATACTTGATAATTATAATTTATATAAGAATTATAAAGATTTTCCACCTTAACTTCATTTTGTAAAAATTCAGGATTTAAAGGCTCTTTTCCTGCAAAATCACAAATAATATTTGCAAGTCCTATATGTTTTAATTTTACAAATAATTTTGCTATAAAAATATCAATAGCTTTTGCCTTATAAGTTAAAACAAAAGGCGTTCCCACTAAAGCTGCTTCTAGTGTAGCTGTACCACTACAAATAAAAGCAAAATCAGCTTTTTTAAGTATTTTTGGAGTATTGCTTTGCACCTTAAATTCGGATATATCTTCATAAATTTCAAGTTTATCACGTCTAAAAGAAGGAACACAAAGAATTTTTTCACCTTTAAATTTTTTAGCAAGTTCTCTAAAGATAGGCATTAATCGTTTAATCTCACTTTTTCTTGATCCAGGTAAAAAAGCTATAATTTTTTCTTCTTTTTTTGAAAGAATTAATTTTTTATCTTCTTTAGTTTTAAATTCTTTAATTTCATCTAAAAGCGGATGTCCGCAATAAATACTCTTAGTAAAAAACTTATCGTCAAAAGGTAAAATAGATGCCAAAATATCAAAATGACTCTCTATAATAGGAATACGTCCTTTCTTCCATGCCCAAACTTGAGGAAGTATATAATAAACTCTTTTTATTTTTGAATTTGATCTTTTTAAAGCTTTAGCTAAAGGTATATTAAAAGCTGGAGAATCTATGCAAAGTATAGCATCAATTTTTACTTCAAAACTTAATTTTACAAGTTCTTTGATCGCTTTTTTTGCTTTAAAAATCAAAGGTAAAATCTCTATAAATCCCATAGCACTAAATTCATGAGAACTATAAAGAGGTTTAGAATCTAAGTTAAATTCTTTAGACAAATCCTCATCATAAATTCCCAAAAGATTAAAATCTTTAAAATTTTCTTTATAAACTTTTAAAATTTCTTTTAAATGTAAATTTGCTGATGGCTCTAAAGCACAAACTAAAAAAGTTTTCATCATTTAACTCTTTAATCAAAATAAAATTTAAATTCTAGCCAAAACTTACTTAAAATATTAATTATTAATAATTTTTGTTATAATGTTTTATGGAATTCACACTAGAAGAACTTTTAATAGCAATAATTTTAACCATACTTGCTGGATTTTCAACTGCAATTGGCTCTGTGATTGCTTTTTTTAGCAAAAATGATAATTTAAGAATTCTTTCTTTTGGACTTGGATTTTCAGCTGGAGTAATGATTTATATTTCTTTTATGGAAATTTTACCTTCTGCTTTAATTGATTTTAAAAGATATTATAATTCAAGTTATGGTGAGCTTTTAGCACTCTTATGCTTTTTTAGCGGTATTTTTTTATCGGCCATGATTGATAAATTTATTCCAGAAGATGTTAATCCTCACGAACCAAAAGAAGATTTAAGTGAGCTTAAAATCTGTCCTTTACCTAAAAAAAATGAAAAAGCTCCACACTTTCATCCTGGAGAACCACTCAAAAAAATCAATGCTAAGGCTCTAAAAAGAACTGGGTTATTTACTGCACTTGCTATAGCAATACATAATTTTCCAGAAGGCTTTGCTACTTTTATTTCAAGCCTTGATAATCTTAG
The DNA here is from genome assembly GCF_016598975.1 of Campylobacter sp. 2018MI34. Lineage (NCBI taxonomy): Bacteria > Pseudomonadati > Campylobacterota > Epsilonproteobacteria > Campylobacterales > Campylobacteraceae > Campylobacter > Campylobacter sp. 2018MI34. The sequence goes on along the minus strand of NZ_JAENKS010000004.1, from coordinate 59,841 downwards.
TTTTGGCATAGCTATAGCTGTTGCTGTTGCTATACACAATATCCCAGAAGGAATGGCAGTTTCTTTACCTATTTATCATGCTACAAATGATAAAAAGAAAGCTTTTATTTATTCAGCTCTTTCTGGAATAGCTGAACCTATAGGAGCTATCGTTGGTGCATTTTTAATTTTACCTATTATGAATGAACTTACCTTAGCTATTACCTTTGCTGTGGTAGCTGGGATAATGGTCTTTATCTCTTTTGATGAATTACTCCCTGCTGCTAAAACCTATGACAAAGCACACGATAGTCTTTATGGATTAGTTTTTGGAATGGCTGTAATGGCAATAAGTCTAATTTTGTTAAATCCTTAAAGATAAGTTTTTAAATTTTTTAAAATATTTTTACTATTTTTTTTAAAATCATATTAAACATATTTTACTTTTTGTAACATTAAAATTCTATGGTACTTCTTTATATTTAATACTATTTATATCTTAATTTACGATTTTATACATAATTTTCCTAAAAAATTAAATTTGTATGGTATATAATTAATTATAATCTAATTCAAATTAAAGGAGTGCTAATGAAAAAAATTATTTTTTTACTTTTATTTTTAGGATTTCAAGCATCTTTAATGGGATATTATGATGATGCAGGTTATAAAAAATTTAAAAATGGTTGGGAAGCAGTAAATTGGTGGTTAAGACTTTATGGAAATAATGTTTTATCTCAAGAAGAAAAAAGTATAGTCTATCAATATACTTATGGAGATTTTGTAACAATAAATAGCAAATTAAGAAATGGAGAAGGACTTTCTTCTTTAGATGAAAAACAAAAAGAAATGGTAAAAAAGCTTGATCAAGCTTTAGGAAAAACAATTATATTTGAAAATTTAATAGTTTATCGTTATGAAAATCTAAGTTTTATATTTAGACTTTTAGATAAAAGTTATTTTTCTCAAATTTATAAAGATGGAAAATTTACAGAAAGGGCTAAACATTATTTAGAATTTATTAATCATAAAAAATATAGAGACTATGGGTTTATGTCTACTACTACAATTAGAAATAGTGTATTTCAATCAAGGCCTGTTGAACTTGTTATAAAAGTTCCAAAATACTCAGATGCACTTTTTGTTTCTTTAAAGGGACTTGCTGCATTTGAAAGTCAATATGAATTACTTTTTCCAAGAAATAGGGTTTTAAGTATAGAATCTTATGAAATATCCAAAGATCATAAAAAATTAACAATTTATGTCAAAATGACAGGTCCTTGTTATATCAATCAACCTTGTGAGATTGAAAAAGTGGATAATTTGAAACAACCAAAAGAGTTTTAATACTAAAAAACCATTACAAATTGTAATGGTTTTGACAATTTTAATTAAGTAAAAATCTTTTAAAGGATTTAATATTCACTTTCTAAATTAAAATATTTATTATTAATTTTATATTCTTTATCTTCATTTCTAAAATCAAAACTATAATTTTTATTATTTTAAGTAAAAATCTATTTTCAATATTGAAAATAAGTCTAATACATTTTAACTACTGATAAATTAAAATAATTATATATAATAAATCTTAAATAATATATTTAAGGATTCAATATGGACATAGTAGAAAGATTTATAAATTATACAAAAATCAATACTACAACCAATAAAGACAATGGTGCAATAGGAATTATGCCTTCAAATCCAAAAGAAATGGAACTAGCTATATTATTAGAACAGGAATTAAAAGAATTAGGCTTAAGTGAGATTAAAAGACGTGAAAATTCTATTACAACTGCAATTTTACCAGCAAACATTTCTAATGCACCAAGCATAGCATTTTTTGCTCATTTAGATACTAGTATGGAACAAACAAATGATACAAAAGCCAAAATTACACCTTATAAAGGTGGGGATATTTGCTTAAATAAAGACTTAAATATTTACCTTAAAGAAAGCGAATTTAAAGAACTAAAAAATTATATAGGAGATGAGATTATCCATACAGATGGCACAAGCTTATTAGGAGCTGATGATAAAGCAGCTATTGCTGCTATTATGGATTGTTTAGAGTTTTTTGTAAAAAATCCAGATCTTAAGCACGGCGATATAATAGTAGGATTTTTACCCGATGAAGAACAAGGATTGAAAGGGGCTAAAGCTTTTGATATTAAAGAAATTAAAGCTGATTTTGGGTATTGCTTAGATTGTTGCGGCATAGGAGAATTTATGTATGAAAACTGGAATGCAGGAGATGTAGAAATAATCTTTAAAGGTATTTCAGCGCATCCTATGAGTGCAAAAAATAAGCTTGTAAATTCTTTAATTTTAGCTCATCAATTCATTTCTATGCTCCCGAGTGGTGAAGCGCCTGAATATACAGAGAATAAAGAAGGATATTTTTGGGTAAAAGAATTAAAAGGAAATAGTACAAAAACTATTTTAAAGATGGATGTAAGAGAATTTGATGATGAAAAATACAAACAAAGAATGCAGTTTTTAAAAAATTTAAGCGATGCTTGTAAGAAACTTTGGGGAGATGAAAAAATTAATATAAAATTAAATGATAGATATAAAAATGTGTTTAATTCTCTAAAAAGTGAAGATGCCTTACCCATAAAACTAGCCTTAAAAGCTTATGAAAATTTAAATATCAAAGCAAAGATTATACCAATGCGTGGCGGATATGACGGAGCTGTTTTATCACAAAAAGGCTTACCTTGCCCTAATATCTTTACAGGAGCACATAATTTTCACTCTATTTACGAATATCTACCGGTAAAATCTTTAAAAGCAGCAAGTAAGGTTTTACAAGAAATCATCATTTTAGCAAGTAAAAATTCTTAAATTTATTATGCTTTAAAATTAAAGCATAATAAATGCTATTACAAAAAGAGAAATAATTGATCCTAAAGCTGTTCTTTTAACAATTTCTATGGTATTAGTTCCTGCTATAGCAGCAACTATAATATTTGCTGCTAAAATTGGGGACATAACCCGTCCTAATACCCCTGCTATCGTAACAGCAGTTCCTAATTTTACTTGATCAAAGCCTAAAGTTGCAGCATGGATAGTAATTGACTCATTAAAAGCTATAGTGGGAGCATCGCTAGATCCTGTAACTATAGCCATTAAAAAAGGTATAAAGGTTCCACCTATACTCACATAATGTTGTTCATTTTTTAAAAATTCAATCACTGCATCAATAGCTCCACATGCTTTAAGTCCAGCTACAAAAACACTTGCTGCTATGATAATACCTACAACATTAGCATAAGAGTTTCCCATACCGCTAAAAAATTCTTTACAAATTTCACTTGGCTTACTCATTGTAATAAATATTGCTAAAATCGCCCCTAAAAGCATAGCTTCTGCAACACCAATCTTAGTGGTCCATTCTAAAAAAGGACTTAAAAATTGATATTTTGACAAATCACTTGCCCCAATAACCAAAATAACAATAGGTACTAAAGGCATTAAAGCATATAAAATATTTACTTTTTGTATCATTGTTTCATGATTATCTTGAGTTTTAACCTCATAAACAATACCTTTTGTATAATCTTTAAAAATTAAAGCCATAATGATTAAAGAGATGCAAACTATAATACCAGCAACTATAGCATTATTAAGCTGAACACCTATAACTTGAGGAACAGAAAAACCACTCATATTTGCCACAATACTATTATGAGAAGTTCCAGGACTTAAAACACCGCCTAAAGTTCCACTTACAACAGCAGTTGCAGCCATAGCAGGCTTAACACCTGATGCCATTAAAAGGGGGATCAACGTTGCGCCAACGGCTGCAGCACATCCTGCTGCTGAAGGAATTGCAATAGAAATAAAAAATGTAATGATAAAGGCTATAGGAATTAAGAAAAAACCTAAATTTTTCAAAGGTGCGGTAAGTAATCTTACTAAATGCACATCACACTTAGTAAATTTCATCACAAAAGCAAAACCCATACTAGCACAAATAGCTTTAAGTAAAGAAGCTTTAGTCATAGCTGTTGTAAAGGCATTTAAAGCATCAACGGGTTTTAAAGAAATTAAACAAAGAACAAAACCAACGCCAATTAAAACAGTTTTTGTTTCTACCTTTTTAATAAGTAAAATAATAGCTACTATTGTCCCTAAGATTGAGGCAAAAAGATAAAATGTTTGCATTTTAATCCTTAAAAATTATATTCTTGATTGAGTTCTAAAATTGTGCTTTTCATAGGATAGCTTAATTTAAGCACAGGATTATAGCCTATAATTTTTATTTTATTCCCTTGCACTCTTAAAGCTGAACCTTCAGGAATAGCATAAATTTCATCTTTAGGATTTGCTATTAAAAATTCTTCTAATCTCTCTTCTCTACTCTCTCCATTATGACCTTGAATTTTACCACTTATAAAATGAGGATTTATTTGATATGGAAAAACATTTAAAGCATCAAAACTTTTTGGCATAATTATTGGCATGTCATTAGTTGTTTTAATGCTTTTTCCAGCTATATTAGATCCTGCACTCCATCCTATATAACAAGCGCCATCTTGGATACGTTTTTTTAAAATTTCAAGTAAATCATATTCATAAAGCTTAGATAAAAGCATAAAAGTATTTCCACCACCCACTAAAAAAACTTTAGCCTTTAAGATTGCTTCTTTTAAATTTGCAAAATGATGTATTGAGACAATATTGTTTTTATTTAAACTTTCTTTTACTTTTATTTCATATTCTTCATTACTTCTTCTCACTCCTGCATAAGGAATAAAAAGTATAGATTCATCCTTAATATCACATTCTTGTAAAAAATCTTCTATAAAAGATTTTGCATGTGTTAAATAGCCTGTATCCTTATAGCTAGAACTACTTAAAAGCAAAAGATTTAACATAAAAAAATCCTTTAAAAATTTATAAAAAGCAATTATAGCAAAATGGCTTATCAAAAAAGGATTAAATCTATAAATAATTTTTTAATAGATGAAATTTATTCTTTCCATCCATATTTTTTAAAAATTTCTTTTGCTTCTTTAGAACTTAAAAAAGTGATAAAATCTTTTACTTCTTGATTTGAATTTTCTCTTGCAACAACATTAAAAGTTCTATATATAACTAAATCTTTTTCTATTTGCACTGCAGTTCCTATGTCTGGATTGCTTTTTGACCAATCAATCCAAGTTATCCAAGCATCTGCTTTATTTTCTGCAAAAAGTTTTTTAGCGCTTCCACTATTTGGAACAAAAGCTACAATATTTTTTCTAAAATCTTGTATCATTTTGATATTTTTAGTTCTTCCTATCATATCTTCCCAAACACCTGTTCCTGAAGTATTACTTTTACCCGCTCCTTCTGGAACAACAATTCTTACTTCTTTTTTAGCTAAATCTTTTAAACCTTTAATATTTAAAGGATTTCCTTTTTGAGTCAGAATGATAGCTTCTCTAAAATACAATGGCTTGATATTTTTTATATTAAATTCTTCACCAAAATCACTTGCTATAGCTAAAGCTGATTGATCTGAAGCTCCAAATAAAATATCAGCATCATTTTTTGCTTTCTCAAACCAAGTTGCTTGAGGACCGAAATTAACATTTACTTTAACACCCGTTTTTTCTGTATATTTAGCTCCAACATCTTTTAAAGCTGTATGAGGACCCCCTGGACCGTAAAGGTTAATATCAGCATTAGCAACACTTAAAGCCAAAGCAATAGCACCAAATAAATTAATAATTTTTTTCATTTATTTCCTTTATATTTTTTATGGATTTTAATTGTAATAATAAATTAATAACGAAAAGTAATTCAGTTATAAAAAAGAGAGTTTTTATAAACTTAATGTTAAAATCAGTCTGAAAAATTTTTAAGGATAAATTATTTTAATGAAAAGAATTTTAATAACCAATGATGATGGTTACGAAAGCGAAGGTTTAAAAAAACTTATAAAAATGCTTAAAAAAGAATTTAAAGCCAAAATTACCATAGTTGCACCTTCTTCCGAAAAATCTGCTTGTGCTCACTCCATTACCCTTACAAAACCTCTTCGCTTTATTAAGATTAAAAAAAGATTTTATAAGCTTGATGATGGCACTCCCGCTGATTGCATTTATTTAGCACTTCATACTTTATATAAAAAAAGATTGCCTGATCTTGTAATTAGCGGGATAAATAAAGGGGCTAATGTAGGAGAAGATATTACTTATTCTGGGACTTGTGCAGGAGCTATGGAAGCAGTATTGCAAGGAATTCCAGCTATAGCGCTTTCGCAGTTTTATAAAAAAAATGAAAAACTTGATTATAAAAATGCTTTAAAAATAACCAAAAAACTTATAAAAAATATTTTTGATAAAGGTTTTCCATTAAGTAAAAAAGAATTTTTAAATATTAATTTTCCATCTTCAAAAATTTCATATAAAGGTTTAAAAATTTGTAAAGCAGGAAAAAGAGTTTACACTTACAAAGCTCATTCTAATACAAATCCTAGGGGAGTAAAATATTTTTGGCTTGCAAGCGCCAATTTAAAACATGAAAAAGAAAAAAATAGCGATATAGTTCTTTTAAAACAAGGCTATGCAACTATTACTCCTATTATGCTTGATTTAACAGCATATAAAAAATTAAAAAACACCAAAAAATGGCTTAAAGGAAAAAAATGAATGATAGATTTACACGCATAAAATGGCTTTTAGGAGAAGAGAAATTCGAGCAATTTTCTAAAACAAAAATTTTAGTTTGTGGACTTGGTGGTGTAGGTGGTATATGTGTCGATACTCTTTTTCGAACAGGTTTTACAAATCTTACTTTAATTGATGCTGATAAATTTGAAATCACCAACCAAAATCGCCAACTTCATAGCGAATTTATAGATGAATACAAAGCAAAAGTTTTTGAAAGAATTTATAATGCTAAAGGCATAGTTACAAAAATTGATCATACTTTTTTGAAAAATTTTGATTTAAGTAAATTTGATCTTATTATTGATGCTATTGATGATATACCTGCTAAAGTCGCTTTAGCTAATGCTATAAATTTTAAAAATCAAATATTTGTTTCTTCTACAGGTGGAGCTAGAAAACTTGATCCAACGCGTATTAAAACAGCAAGTATCTTTAAAACATATGGTGATGCTTTAGCAAAAAAATTTCGTTATGAACTAAGAAAATCAGAATTTAAAGGAGATTTTGAAGTGGTTTTCTCAGATGAAAATCCTAATTGCAAAAACCTTGGATCTTTTATGGGAGTTACAGCTTCGTTTGGTTTAGCTTTAGCTTCTTTAGCTTTAAGGAAAATTCTTGATAAGAAAAGCTAGTATTAAAGATTTAAATACCTGTATAATACTTTTTAAACAAAGCGTAAAAACACTTTGTTTAAAAGACTATACACAAAAACAAATTAAAATGTGGATTAAAATTGATAAAGAAAAATGGGAAGAAAAATTTAAAAACAATGATGTTTTTATTTATGAAAAAGAAGGTAAAATTGCAAGTTTTATAAGTATAATAAATTGTCAAAAAATACTTGATTTACTTTTTACTCATCCTAATTTTATCAAACAAGGTTTAGCACAGAATTTACTTGATTTTGCTTTAAAAAATTATTTATATAAAGAAATTTATACTTTTGCATCTTTGAGTGCTAAAGATTTTTTCTTAAAAAATAACTTTAAAATTGTAAGAGAAAATGAAGTTAAAAGAAATGATCAAATTTTAAAAAATTTTTTAATGAAAAAGGAAATTTAATGAGAAAAATTTGGCTTATGTTTTTATTTATTATTTTTTTAAAAGCAGAAAATTTATCTGATTTTTTTAAAGAGCAAAATACAAGTGGGGTTTTTATAATTTATAATGGCAAAAACTTTTTAAGCAATGATTTTAAAAGAGCCAATAAAGCTTTTTCTCCTGCTTCAACTTTTAAAATTTTTAATGCTTTAATTGCTTTAAATTTAAAAATAGTTAAAAACACAGAAGAAATTTTTTATCACTATAAAGGAGAAAAAGTTTTTTTAAAATCTTGGGCAAATGATGCAAATTTAAGCTCTGCTATGAAACGTTCTCAAGTAACAGCTTTTAAAGAACTTGCTAGAAAAATAGGCATTAAAAGAATGCAAGAAAATTTAAATTTATTAAACTATGGTAATAAAAAAATTTCTAAAATTGATAATTTTTGGCTAGACAATTCCTTAAAAATTAGTGCAAAAGAACAAGCTGTTTTACTTTTTAAACTAGCTAATTTAAAACTTGCTTATCCAAAAGCAATACAAGAAGAATTAATCAATATAATAAAATTAAAAGAAAATGACAATTTTATTCTTTATGGAAAAACAGGTTTTAATGATAAACAAAATATAGCTTGGATAGTAGGTTTTATAAAAACAAAAAAACAAATTTACTCTTTTGCCTTAAATGTTGATATAAAAGATTTTAAAGATCTTAAAATAAGAGAAGAATTGCTAGAAAAATATCTAGCAATCATATCAAACTAAAATAACCCTGCAATTTGATTTGCAATTTTATCTTCTAAAATTGGTGTAGCTTCAGGAAGCTTAAGTCCTGTTTTTACGGCTTCTGCAAAAATAATAGTATTTTTTTCTATATATTTAGCTTCATAGGTTTGTTGTGTATTATTGATTTGATTTGAATTTAAATGTCCTACCTTATCACTGCGAACATTTCCACCAAAGCTATTTAAAAAACCTGAACTTTGAGAATCTCTTACATTAGCTTGTCCGCTAACATTACCATTAGAAGTTAAAACTTTACCATCTGCTTTTTGTTTAATATTAATATCAACTTGCATTTGATAAATAGTATCTTCTGTAAGCTTACCTAAAAGTCCTCCTGCTAAAGCACCGGCAGCACCGGCAGTAACCATACCTCCTGCACCACCACCATTATAACCACTAATTGCTACACCTGTAGCACCTCCTGTAACGACACCACCTACTGCATTATTTTCTTGTTTTTTATCACAATATAAAATATTAGTACTTAAAATATAAGTTGCCTTATCAGGATCATCTACAATTTTATACCCTTTAGCTTCTAATACGCTTCTTAATTTAGGTTCTAAATTTACATTATGACCGCTTGTATTTTTAATATTTAAAAATACAACTCTTTTTTCCTTGACTACAGGATCAAGAAAAATACTTTGACTCATTGTTGCATTAGTTTGCAAAGTAGTTGTTAAACAACCTGTTAATAAGCTTGCTGCTAAAACACCACCTAATCCTGCCCTTAAAATAAATTTATTTATTTTCATTACTTTCCTTAAGGTATTATTTTGCTTTTGTGTTATTCTTAGTATAACTCATAAAACTTTCAAATTAATTATTTTATAAAAGATTTGAGTTTTTATATGATTTTATGCAGATTTTCTTCTAAAATTTTACTTTAAAAAATAAATAGTCCTAAAAGCCTTTTTTAATTTAAATGAAATAATCTATGTTAATTAGTTTTTTTATTTTTTAAAATAAGAATGATATTTAAAAAAATAAAATTTTAATTTATATCAAAGATACAAATCATTGCAAAAAACAGAAACTATGAAATATGAAAAATAAATTATTTTTATCAGCTTTCTAAAGAATTTTTTGATAAAACCTTAAATTTTTCCAACTATAATAGGATTAAAAGCTTTTATAGAAAGTATCAATGTATCACCTATTTTAATATCTTTATAATCTTTTAAAAATTCTTCCTCACTTAGAGTTATTTTTATAAGATCTTTATTAAGCAAAAGTGTTAAAATAACCAAAATATCACTTTTTTTAATATCAAGTAAAATGGCACTTAAACGCAATTTTGCACTAATATTTGAATGAGTAAAAAAATCTTTTGTGCTTATATCTTTTACTATCTTGCCTTCTTTTAATTCTAAAATTTGATCACTTAACTTATAAATTTCAGCCAAATTATGACTTACTAATAAAGTAGTAATTTTAAAATGATTTAAAATTTTACAAAGCTCATCTTGTAAAAAAGCTCTCATTTTAAAATCTAATGCACTCAAAGGCTCATCTAAAAGTAAAATTTTAGGATTCATTGCTAAAGCTCTTGCTAAAGCTACTCTTTGAGCTTGTCCTCCTGAAAGTTCTTTTGGATAAGATTTTTCAAACTCTTTTAAATTCATAAGTTCTAAAAGTTCATTTACTCTTGCTTTATCTTTAGTGGCAAAACAAAGATTTTCTTTAACATTCATATTGGGAAATAAAGCATAATCTTGAAACATAAAACCGATTTTTCTTTTTTGTATAGCTAAATTAATATTTTTAGTACTATCAAAATAAATTTCATCATCTACTTTTAAATAACCAAAATCAGGCTTTATAAGCCCTGATATAATTTTTAATAAAGTTGTTTTTCCAGCTCCACTTTCTCCAAAAATAGCACTTATAGATCCTTTTTTAATATCAGCTTTAAATTCCAAATGAATATCTTTTTTGGAAGTTTTAATTGTATGCTTAATATTAATTTTTATCATAAATTAACCTGTGATATAAATTTTTTATTAATAAAATAAATACTTAAAAGTATTAAAAAAGAAAAAATAAAAAGGGTAAAAGCGTATTGATGAGCCAAAGAATAATTTAATGCTTCAAGTTCATCATAAATAGCTATACTTGCAACTAAAGTTTCTCCTTTCTTATGCCCTCCTATCATCATTACAACACCAAATTCTCCTATAGTATGTGCAAAAGCCATAATAAAACCTGTAAAAATTCCCAATTTTGAATTAGGTAAAATCACCCTTAAAAAAGTAATAAATTTACTTTTTCCTAAAGTATAAGAAGCAAGGATTAAATTAGAATTTATAGAAGAAAAAGAACTTTGCAAAGGATTCACCATAAAAGGTAAAGAAAAAATCACAGAAGCCAAAACAAGACCTTCAAAGCTAAAAACTAAAGAGATATTAAAATATTCTTTTAAAAAATTTCCTAAAAAACTATTAGGCGAAAAAGTGGTTAAAAGATAAAAGCCCAAAACACTAGGAGGTAAAATTAAAGGCATTGAAACCAAAACTTGAAAAATACTTTTAAATTTAAAATTTACAAAAGCAAAAAGATAAGCTAAAGCTATACCTATAAAAAATAAAATAAAACTTGTAATAAAAGCTAACTTAAAAGTAAGCCATAAAGTTTGTAAAAAATCATTATCAAACATTTAAGTTCTCAAAATTATATCGTTTGCTTTTACAAAACAAAGCTTTTCTTCATTTTCATTTAAATTCAACTCCTGTGCTTTTTTAGCACTAATAATAGAACTAATCAAAAAACCTTTAAAATCAAAAAATATATGCCAAAGAATTGCACCTTTTTTAATTCTTATAAGTTTTGCTTTAAAGACATTTTCTATACTGATTTTGGTATTTAACTCTCCAAAACTAAGCTCATGCTCTTTAAAAAGTAATTCTACACAAGAATTAGGTTTTAAATGATCTAAAGAATTAAAATCAAGCATTAAAACGTTAAAAATTTCATCTTTAACATCGAGTTTTATCATTGCAATATCATCTTTATAAAAGATATCAAGTACTTTTGCTTTTAAAATATTCATAAAGTATTAAAACCATATTTTTTAATAATTGTTTTTCCTTCATCACTTAAAACAAAATCACTAAATTTAAAAGCAAGATCCTTATCTTTTGCATATTTTGTAATTACAAATGATTGTTTTAAAGGAGTGTAAAGCTTACTATCTATAAAGGCAACTTTCCCTTTTGGATCTTTAGAAACCAAAGAGTAAGCAACCAAAGCAACATCTGCTACGCCACTATCAACGTGCATTACAGGTTGAGAAATATTATCACCTAATATAATTTTATCTTTAAGAGCTTCATAAAGATTAAGATTTTTAAGAATTTCAATTGAAGCTACACCATAAGGAGCTAATTTTGGATTAGCTATACTTAAGTGTTTGATTTCTTTTTTATCTAAATTTTTAATTCCATCTTTTAATAAATCTTCATTTAAAGAATAAAGCACAACAACACCTAATGCATAGATTTTTGGCGGTGTTAAAGCATTATTATCTTTTTGTATCTCTAATGCATATTTTTCATCAGCTGAAAAAAATAAATCAAATTCTCTACCCTGTTTTAAAAGTTGATAATACTTACCAGAAGCTCCAAAAACAAGATCTACTTCATTATTTGGATATTTTTTCAAAAACTCTTCTCTAATTTCACCCATTGCTTTAGAGGCACTTGATGCTACAAATACACTAATTTTTTCTGCATTTAAATTTAAAACACAAAAGAAAATAGCCAAAAAAATTATTCTTACCATTAATTCCCTTTTTTAAAAATTTAAAACATTATAACATAAAATTTTTATTTTATGTATTTTTTGCATAAAATAAAAATTGGGTGATAAGTTAAACAATTATGAAATTTTTGTTCAAATTCTTTTAAAAAATCTTTCCCTAAAAAATAATATCCCAAAGAATTTACTCCGCTAAGTTTTAAATGTTTAAAAACTTCTAAAGGAGTTTTAAATTCTAAAGTTTTAAACTCTTCTTTAATTTCAACATTTAAAAAATATTGTTTAAAAATTTGCTCTAATTCTAATACACTATAATACTTTAAAGAAAAACCCGTACTTTGAGTAATTTGCTCTAAATTTCTTTCTCCAAAAGTTGAAAGTAGTAAAATACCTTTTTCATCTAACATTTTACTAAGAATTGGCAAAATATGTTTTAAATCAAGCCATTGTAAAGTTGCATTGGAAATTATAAGATCAAATTTCTGCTCGCTTAAAGGATGAGAAGCAATTTCATTCATATCAAAAATTTCTACCTTAAAATCAACTCCATAATCTAAAATATCATTTTTAATATATTCATCAAAAGAAATAATTTTTTCAAGTTTTTGACTAAGTTCTGCCCTAGCACAGCCAAATTCAAATACTCTACGAAAATAATTTCTTTTTAAATTCAAAAGTTTTAAACAAAGCTTGTTAGCCATAAATTCTTGAACTTTAGCTTGTTCTTTATAAACAACTTTAGGTTTTAAAAAATTCAAAATTCATCCCAAGATTTAAAATGAAAAAAAGAAAAATGAGGTTCATCTAAAAAAATCAAGGCTTTAAAACTATTTTTTAAAGCATTTTGTGGAAAAATTTCATCTTTTTCGCTTGAATAAATTTTATCCCAAACAAAATTATCTTCTTTATTTTTTAGAGCAAATTCTAAAAGTTCTTTAAGTTCATTTTTTAAAGAATTTTCTTCTTTAAAGATAAAATCTTTAGCTAAATTTATTTTTTCTTTAAATAAAGATTGTTTAAAATTTTCTAAATTAAATTTTTTAATATTTTTATTAAAGATAATAGGATGAATACCTTTTATCTCATCTATGCCTAAATTAGTGCCATTAATAGCAATTTTTTTATCAAACTTATAATTTTTTAAAAATTTTGAAGCTACACAAACCCCCATAGAAAAAGCTATAAGAGTAATTTTATCAAAAACATTCAAATCAAATTTAAAACTTAAATCCTCATAATCAAAACACATTAAAACATTTTTACTTGATTTTAAATGCGAAAAATGACTAGGATGAGAAGCAAAACCTCCAAAAAATAAAATCAACTCATTTGAATGTGAATTTTGATGTAAAAATTCATATTTCATAAAATATTTATTATCCTTTCAATATCATCCAATCTTAAGCCCGCGTGTAAAGAAAAACGAATTCTAGCAGTATTTTTTGGCACAGTAGGCTCTTTAATAGCAGGAGCAAAAAAACCTTGATTTTCTAAAATTTGAGCAATATTTAAAGCCTTAAGATTATCACCTAAAACTAAAGAAATAATATACGCATCCCCTAAAATTTCATATTTTTTTTGTGCAAATTTTTCTTTGAAAAGAAAAGCTAAATTATGTAAATTTTCTCTTTTTTCTTTAAATTCTTTCATTTTTTTAAAAATAAAAAGAGTAAAAGCCACATTAATAGGTGCTAAAGCTGTAGAATAAATAAAAGCTCTAGCTTTATTGATAAAAAAATCCTTAAATTCTTTATGTGTTATAATACAAGCCCCCATTGAAGCTACAGCTTTGCCAAAAGTAAAAACTAAGAAATCTATCTCTTTATCAAATCCCAAATGTTTAACTAATCCCAAACCATTATCATTAAAACAACCTACACTATGAGCTTCATCTATATAAAGTTTGATTTTTTTATAGCGTTGTTTTAAAGCACATAAAGCTTTTAAATCGCTAAAATCTCCATCCATACTAAATAAAGCTTCACTTAAAATAATAATATTGTCATATTTATCATAATGAATTTGTATTAAATTTTCTAAAGCTTTTATATCCTTATGTTTAAATCTAAAAAAATGTGCTTTTCCAAGCAAAAGACCATCTACCATACTTGCGTGGATAAATTTATCTGCTAAAAAAAGTGTTTTAGGCACACTTGCAAGAGCAGCTATGCAAGATAAATTCAAATGATAGCCACTATTAAAATGTAAAACTTCAAATCCTTGAAATTGCATTTTTAGATATTCTTCAAATTCTTCATAAATTTCAAAATTTCCACTTAAACTTCTTGAGCTTGAACTAGAAAAATACTTATATTTTTCTTTTAAATTATCTAAAAATTCTTCTATTAAATTTTTATCATAAGATAAAGCCAAATAATCATTTGACGCTAAATTTAAGAGTTTTTTTCCTTCTTTATAAACAAAACAATTATCGTGTTTTAAATGAGATAAAACTCTAAAATTATAATTTTGTTTAAGAGTGGTAAAAATATCATCAAGCATTTTGTTCCCTAAAATCTAAAAATTAAATTATATCTTATTTAACTCTTAAAAAGAGTGAATATTATTAATTTCCCACAAAGGCAAAAATATACCCAAGGCTAATAAAAGCACTAAACAAGCTACAAATAAAGTCATAAAAGGCTCTATCAAACTTAATATTTTTTCCATTATGTTTTCTTGTTTAGTTTCATAAAATAAAGCAATTTGCTCACTTAAAATATCAAGTTTAGAACTTTTCATAGCAATATTTAACATAGAAATAACCAAAGGATCAAAAATTTTAACCCTTCTAAAAGCTTCGCTTAATTCTAAACCTTGCTCGAGTAAAGATAAAATTTGAGTTAATTTATTTTTTAAAAATTCATTTTTTACTCCAAAAATAGCAAATTCTAAAGCTTTATTTAAAGAAATTCCACTTTTTAAAAGTAAAGAAAAAACACTAAAAAAATGATAATTTTGATAATATAAAATAAGTTTGGAAATAATTGGAATTTTAAGAAAAAAATAATCACTCATTAAAGTAAAAAAATAAAATTTTTTATAAAAAATCACAAATAAACACATAAATATAAAAACTAAAACTAAAATAAGAAAAAAATAAGAATGTAAAAAATCATAAGTTTGAAGTAAAATTTGCGTGATTAAAGGAAGTTTTATATTAAAATTATCAAATAAATCTTTAAATTCCGGAATAACAAATAAAATTAAAAAGATAAAAGAAATAAAAATAGATATTAACACTATTAAAGGATATCTAATTGACTTGGTAAAAGATTTTTTTGCTTTTGTGATTTTTTGTCTTATTAAAACAATTTGATTGAAAATATAAGAAAGTTTTCCAGTATTTTCAGCTAATTTTATAAGAGCTAATTCACTATGACTTAAGTTAAAATGAGAATTTTTAAAAGCCTCACTTAAGCTTTGTCCTAAATTTAAATTTTCATCTATAGTTTTTATTGTTTTTTTAAGTTCTTTTTTAAAAGAACTTTTTTCAAGCTCCGCTAAAGCCTCTAAAACACTCAAACCTGCTTCAAGTAAAAAAGAAAATTCTTTAAAAAATAAAATAAAATCTTGGTTTGAAATTTTAAAAAAACTAAAACTTTCTTTTTTGAGTTCTGTTAGCTCTAAGATATTTAAATTTTGTTTTAAGGCTAAATATTGAGCTGTATTAAGATTTTTAGCTTTAATTATTTTTTTAGCTTTTACTCCATTTTTCAAAAAGCTAAGCTCATAAATTTTCATCCTAAAACTCTTATAATCTCATTTAAACTTATAAGACCTTCTTTAGCCTTTTCTAGAGCATTTTCAAACATATTTTTAAAGCCATTATTTCTTGCACATTCTAAAATTTGTTTTTCTCCTTTATTCATTCTAATAAGTTCTTTTATATCATCATTTATATCTAAAACCTCAACAACCATTTGTCTTCCAAAAAAAACCACTATAATTACAATATTCACAACCCTTGCTTTCATAGAAAATACCATCAAATTCTTTATATTTTTTATCACTTTGTCTTTTGCAATAAGGACAAAGTTTTCTAAGTAGTCTTTGAGCAATAATTAAATTTAAACTAGAGGCTAAAAGATAAGGTTTTACATTCATATCTATTAAACGCGTAAGAGTTGAAATAGCATTATTTGTATGCAAAGTGCTTAAAATTAAATGTCCAGTTAAAGCTGATTTAATAGCTATGTCAAGACTTTGCTCATCTCTAATCTCACCTATCATAATAATATCAGGATCTTGTCTTAAAATAGACCTTAAAGCATTATGAAAATCAAGTCCTGCTTTAGGATTTAATAAAATTTGCTGGACAAGAGACATTTTGTATTCGATAGGATCTTCAATAGTAATGATCTTTTTTTCTATGGACTTAATTTCATTTAAACAAGCATATAAAGTAGTGCTTTTTCCACTCCCAGTAGGACCAGTTAATAAAATCATACCATGTGGAAAATTAATATTTTTATGAAGTAGTGCTAATTCTAATTTATTAAAACTCAAATTATTAAGATCTAATAAATTTAAATCGTGTTTTAAAACTCTTATAACAACACTTTCTCCATACATTAAAGGAAGAGTTGAAATTCTAAAATCATAATGCTCTTTATCAATTTCAAACTCAAAATTTCCATCTTGAGCTTTTCTAAATTCTGCTACATTTAAATTAGCTAAAAATTTGATATAAAAAACTAAAGCCTGATAAATCTCTTTATCTAAAATACAAAAATAATTAAGCATTCCATCAATACGAAATCTTATTAAAGCATCTTTTTCCCTTGCTTCTATATGTATATCACTGGCACAAAATTTAATGGATTCATAAATTAAAAAATCAAAAATTTGATTAATAGAACTTTTATCATCTTTTTTTATATTATTGGCTAACTCTTCTTTTAATTTTAAGCTTAGTTCTTGAAGTCGTGCTAAAATTTTAAGTTTTTGCAATTTAGCTTTTAATTCAATGTGATTAACTAAAATATTTTTTACAAATTTATCTTTAAAAAATCTCTGAATTTTTTCTAAAACTTCTAACGAACAAGGTTTAAAAGAAGCTATATAAATAAATTTATCATCTATTTTAAAAGGTAAAATTTGATAATTTAATAAAATTTCATGAGAAAGCGATACTTTAAGCTTATCATCAAATTCTTTCCATTCAAAAAAATCAAGATTATAAAAATTAGCCAAAGATTTTAAAAAATCATTATAATCTATATTCAAATTTAAACAAAGCTCATCAATGCTAATTTCATCTTTTACATAAGAATTAAATAAAAATTCTTTAAATTTAATATTTTCAAAATCCAAATTCTCTTCTTTAAAACCCAATAGTTTTAATTTTTCTAAAAATTCTTTTTCCAAATATAAGTCCTAAAATTTATCAACTTCTATTTCATAATAAAATTTATAAGTTTCTAAAGCTCTTTTTGCCTCATCATTTTCACCTAAAGCTTCCTTAGCTTTAATAAATAAAAACCAAGGTTCTTTATGATTTTTATCTATCTCATTTGCCTTTAAAGACCAAAAAATAGATTTTTCATAATCTTTGTTTTGATAATACATTTTTGATAAAAGTAAAGCTTTGTCAAAACTAGGAGATTTGTAAAATTCATTTTTTAAAACTGATAAATTGTAAATCATAGATGAAATTTCAAATTGCAATTCTTGTTTCTTTTCAAATTGATTTAAATTTGTTTCTCGAAGTTTTTCTTTAATAATTTTATTTTTTTCTTCTTGTATTTTAGCTTTTTGAAGTTTTGATACTAAATCTTGTTTTTCTTTTAATACTTGTTTTAATAAAACTTCTTTTTTTTGAATTTCATTAAAAATAAAATAAGAACAAAATATTAAAGATAAACAAAATATTAAAGATAAAAAATACTTCAAATATTTTTTAATTAAGAATTTTTTATATTCTAATTCAAGTTTTTTTACACGCTCTTGCATTTTAACCTAACAAATTATTTTCAAACAGGCTAAGCTTTAAAAGATAATTTTCTTTTTTACTATTTTTAAAGAAATTTTTAAATTCTTTAAAACCTTTAATTACTTTATCAATATTTCTTAAATTAGCACTATAATATTTTTTTATCAGTTTAAGATCGCTTTTGCACAAGCTAATATTAAATTTATCACTGATATAAGCTCTAAGTTCATCTAAGTTTAATTCTTTAAGATAAAACTCAAAATGAATACGGCTTTTAAAATGCTCTTTTTTAAAAATTAAAGGCTTTTTGTATGAGCTTAAAACAAAACTTATATTTAAATCACTATAAATTCTTATAAGCTCTAAAAAATCATTATCATATATACTTATTTCATCAAGAAAAACAACAATATTTTCTTTTTTATTGATATAAGGTTTTAAAAACTCTTCAAATTCTTCTTTATTTTTAAAAATTCCATTAAATTTTAAATTTTTAAAATTTTTAGCTAATTTTTGGAGTAAAACACTTTTTCCACTACCACTTTTACCAAGCAACAATATAAAACTTTTTTGTTTTAAAAGCTCTTCTTTTATACGATTTAAAATATAATCTTGATTTTTAATGTTAATAACATCATTCATAATGTTTAAATCCTAACTCTTTTAAACTTGGGGTATTTATAGAATTTTCTACTAAAATAGGTGTTATAATAAATACTATTTCATTTATACTAGAAAGCTCATCACTTGATTTAAAAAACTCTCCTATTAAAGGAATTTTTGAAAAGAAATTAACTTCATTTTCATCTTTATTTTGATTATGACTGATTAAACCTCCTAAAATAAGTGTTTGATTATTTTCAACTTGTACAACAGTTGAAAGCTTTTTTTTGTATGGTATCAGGTGCTATAGTTCTTGGTTCTTTTTGTCTTTGATTATCTTCTAGATATTTAAAATCACTTAAACTTGGATTAATTCTAAGCATTATTTTGCCATCATCAGAAATTTCTGGTAGGATATTGAGTAAAATTCCTATAAAAATAGAATAATTACTAAAACTTTCACTTACTGTTGTTCCATTTTCAGTCCCTTTGGATGTATCTTTTACTTGATAATTGATTGTATCTCCGATAGAAATAATGGCTTGTTGATTATTTAATGCCATAAGTTTGGGATTTGATAAAACTTTCGTTTTTCCATTTTGAGAAAGAAAATTTAAAATAGAATCAAAATTTAAATCAGCCCTAAAACCTAAATTTTTAACAAAACCTTTGTTATTTTCAACTCCTATAAAAGAATTTTTTCCATCATTGGTTTTAGAACTAAAATCTATATTAAATTTTTGCCAATTAATTCCACTAGAATGGCTTTTGTTTAAAGATACAGCAATAATACTTACTCAATAATAACTTGCTTTTTAAGTCTTTGTTCAAGTTTTTGCAAATAATCTTTAACTTTTAATAATTGAGTCCTTATTCCACTTACTATAATAATTCCAGCATTAGAATTAATAATAGGTTTTTTAACTTCTATTTCATCATAAGTATTGTACAAAAGTGCTGTAATTTCTTGTTCGATATTTTTCCAAAAATCAAATTTTTCCATACTTTTAATCATATTATCTTCTATATCTTCATTTTGGATATATTCAGCTTGTTTTGGCTTAGCATCTACTGAAGCTTTTGTAATACTTTGTCCTTCTCGTATAGAACTTATATAACTAATTTTAAACATTTTTGTTTCAATGGCTGATATTTTTAAAATTTTTCCATTAAAATTATAATTTAAATCATTATCTTCAAGAAAAAATTTAAAAATTTCTTCCAAGGTCATTTGATTTATATTGATTATTTGAGTTTGTAAAAGTTTTTCTTTAGCTAATTTATCTTTAACAATAATACTAAATGAACAATAATCTGAAAGTTCTTCTAAGCTTTCTTTTATAGTTAAATTCTCGCTAGATTTTATATTAAAAAGTCTTTTTTGGCAATCAATTGCATAAACAAAAGAAGTAAAGATTAAAAATTTAATCAATATAAATTTTATCATTTGTACGTAGCTTTGCTACTATATCAAACCCATCATACTCAAGTATAATTCTATCAGATTTTATTTTTTTAATTTTTGCTTCATTAATTTTATCTTCTTCTTTATACCATGTATTATTAATTTTAACTTTATTTAAAAAAATAGCTTGAATTTTTAAATTTTGAATCTCATTAAAATTTGGATTAAAAAAAGGATTTTGAAGACTAGAGAAATTAAATTTTGATTCTTTTTTGTTTAAAGAATCAAAATAAGCTTCAAAATCTGAACTTGCTGACACTGCAGTAAAAAATAGAAAAAAGTAAAAAAGATTTTTCAAAAATTTTTACTCTTTTTCGTTGCTAAAATCAGACATTGCAATACGTTTTAATTGTCTATATCTTCTTTGTGCATCTTTTTTATTGCGCTCAAATAATTCTTTAGCGTGATCAGGATTAGCTTTTTTAAGAGAATTATAACGCACTTCATTCATTAAAAATTGCTCATATAAATCCCAATCTGGCTCTTTGCTTGCTATATTTAAAGGATTTTTGCCTTCTTCTTCTAAACGTGGATCAAAAGTATAAATAGGCCAATATCCACATTTTGTAGCAAGCTCACCTTGCTCTCCTGAATATCCAAGACCACCTTTGATACCATGAGCTATACAAGGAGAATAACAAATAACTAAAGAAGGACCATCATAAGCCTCAGCAGCTATTAATGCTTTAATTAAATGATTGTAATTTGCATTTGAATTTACTTGTGCAACAAAAATATAACCATAAGTCATAGCAATTTGCCCTAGATCTTTTTTCTGTATAGGTTTTCCTGCTGCTGCAAATTGTGCTACCGCACCCGTTCTTGAAGCTTTAGAACTTTGACCTCCAGTATTTGAATATACTTCAGTATCTAAAACTAAAACATTAATATTTTCTCCACTTGCTAAAACATGATCAAGCCCGCCATAACCTATATCATAGGCCCAACCATCTCCACCGAAAATCCATTGAGATTTTTTTCCTAAAAATTGCTTAAGCTCTAAAATTTCTTTTACAGCTTTAATGTCTTTATTTTGCTCTAAAATTGGAATTAATTT
The DNA here is from genome assembly GCF_016598975.1 of Campylobacter sp. 2018MI34. Taxonomy (NCBI): domain Bacteria; kingdom Pseudomonadati; phylum Campylobacterota; class Epsilonproteobacteria; order Campylobacterales; family Campylobacteraceae; genus Campylobacter; species Campylobacter sp. 2018MI34. The sequence goes on along the minus strand of NZ_JAENKS010000004.1, from coordinate 38,549 downwards.
ATTTCTAGCTTCAAAAGAAAGAATGCTATCATTTTTATTTGCTATCCATTCTTTAAAAAGAGCAGATAAAGAATTTGGAACATTTTGCATATTTTCATTCATAATATGCTCAATTCTATTGCGTGTATTTTCTGTTGCAATCTTCATTCCAAGACCAAATTCTGCATTATCTTCAAATAAAGAATTCGCCCAAGCTGGACCATGACCATTTTTAACACTTTTTCTATAAGGAGTAGAAGGAGCTGAACCTCCATAAATAGAACTACAACCTGTTGCATTAGCTATAACCATTCTTTCACCAAATAATCTTGTGATTAAAGTGATATATGGAGTTTCTCCACATCCTGGACAAGCTCCATGGAATTCAAATAATGGTTGAGAAAATTGAGCTCCTTTAGTGCTTTCTTTATTTAAGATATGATCTTTATAAACAATTTCTTTAAAAAGATAATCAGCATTTTCTTGCTCACCAAAATCTATTTCTTCTTGAAGTGGAACCATAACTAAAGATTTTTCTTTAGTAGGACATTCATGAACACAAAGCTCACAACCTGTACAATCAAGTGGTGAAACTTGAATTTTAAAGCTAAGTTTTTCACCTTTTGTTCCCTTAGCCTCTAAGGCATGTTCTTTTACCCCTCTTGGAGCCTTACTCATTTCATTATCATCAATTAAAAATGGACGAATTACTGCGTGAGGACAAACAGAAGCACATTGATTACATTGGATACAATTTGCTTCTATCCATCTAGGAACCATTACACCAACACCTCTTTTTTCATACTCTGTAGTTCCATGCTCAAAACTTCCATCTTCATAACCTAAAAATGCTGAAACAGGCAAATCATCACCCTTGGCAGCATTCATAGGTTTAACGATTTTTTCTACAAATTCAGTTCCTTTATAAGCACTAACTCCTTCTTTCTCGCTAATATCAAGATTTTTCCAAGAAGGATCAATTTCTATTTTTACAAGACCATCAGCTCCAACGTCAATAGCCTTATAATTCATTTCTACAATAGCATCACCTTTTTTATTATATGATTTATAAGCAAATTCTTTCATATATTTTTGTGCATCTTCAAAAGGGATAATATTTGCTAATTTGAAAAAAGCAGATTGCATAATAGTATTAGTTCTATTTCCAAGTCCTATATCTCTTGCAAGTTTAGTTGCATTAATAATATAAAAATTAATTTCTTTTTCTGCTAAAGTTTTTTTAACTTTATTAGGAAGTTGTCTTATAGTTTCTTCAGCATTCCAAATACTATTTAAAAGGAAAGTTCCTCCTTTTCTTATCCCTGCTAAAACATCATAAATTTCTAGATAAGCTGCTACCGAACAAGCTATGAAGTGAGGAGTAGAAACAAGATAAGTTGAACGAATAGGTTTTTTAGAGAATCTTAAATGGCTTCTAGTATAACCACCAGATTTTTTAGAATCATAAGCAAAATAAGCTTGAGCATAAAAATCTGTTTTATCTCCGATAATTTTAATAGAATTTTTATTTGCTCCAACGGTTCCATCAGCACCAAGACCATAAAATAAACATTCTATTGTGCTTTCATCACTTAAAGAAATTTTTTCTCCACAAGGAAGTGACGTATGTGTTACATCATCTACAATACCGATTGTAAAACCATCTTTTGGTTTATCTTGTTTTAAATTCTCAAACACTGTAATAATTTGTGCAGGATCCACATCTTTTGAAGAAAGTCCATAACGACCGCCTACTATGATAGGACTATTTTCTTTTCCATAGAAAGCAGATTTAACATCTAAATAAAGAGGCTCTCCTAAACTTCCTGGCTCTTTAGTTCTATCAAGCACTGCTATTTTTTTAACAGATTTTGGCATAACATTGAAGAAATATTTTAAACTAAATGGTCTATAAAGATAAACTTTTAAAAGACCTACTTTTTCTCCTTTTGAATTTAAATGATCAACAACTTCTTCGATAGTCTGAGTAGATGAACCCATAGCAACAATAATTCTATCTGGATTTTCATCACCATAATAAACAAAAGGTTTATACTCTCTACCTGTGATTTTGGTAATTTCTTGCATATATTCATTAACAACATCTGGCAGGGCGTCATAAAAGCGATTATTTAATTCTCTAGTTTGGAAATAAACATCATCATTTTGCGCTGTTCCACGTGTTTTAGGATTTTCAGGATTTAAAGCTGCATTTCTAAATTCTAAAAGAGCTTTTCTATCTAGCAAACGATCAAAATGTGCATAATCCATAACTTCTATTTTTTGAATTTCATGACTTGTTCTAAAACCATCAAAAAAATGTAAAAATGGAATACGACCTTTAATTGCAGCTAAATGAGCAACACCTGCTAAATCCATTGTTTCTTGAACAGAGTGTGAACAAAGCATAGCAAAACCTATTTGTCTTGCAGCATAGATATCTTGATGATCTCCAAAAATTGAAAGTGCTTGAGAAGCTAAAGCCCTTGCTGCAACGTGGATTACACCTGGTAAAAGCTGACCAGCTATTTTATACATATTTGGAATTTTAAGAAGTAAACCTTGAGAAGCTGTATAAGTCGTTGTTAAAACTCCCATTTGTAAAGATCCATGAACTGATCCGGCAGCACCAGCTTCACTTTGCATTTCAACAATTTTAACAGGAACACCAAATAAATTCTTTTTTCCTTGAGATGCCCATATATCAGTATAATCAGCCATAGGAGAACTTGGAGTAATAGGATAAATTCCTGCTACTTCAGTAAATGCATAAGCAGCGTAAGCAGCTGCTTCATTTCCATCCATTGTTTTCATTACTTTACTCATTAAGACCTTCCTTAATTTTATATTTTGTAAAAAATTTACTATTAATTCTCTTAAAAGGCGTTTAACAAAAATTAAAAATAAATTAAAAAAGCTTTAATAGAGTATAAAATTGAAGTTTTAACTTTGTAGTTATTTAAAAAATATTAATAGTATATTAAAAATCAATTAGTATTAAATTTAATAATACTAATTGAATATAACTAATAATTTTAAATAATAATGTTTTAAAATTATTAACGTTTAGAAAATTGCGGACTTCTTCTTGCTTTTCTGCGTCCGTATTTTTTACGCTCAACGCTTCTACTATCTCTAGTAAGCAAGCCTTTTGGTTTAAGCAAGGCTCTAAAGTCTGCATCCATAGCTGCTAAAGCTTTTGAAATTCCGTGTCTTAAAGCTTCAGCTTGAGCACTATATCCCCCACCTAAAGTTATAGCACGAATATCCATAGAAGTTTCTTGCTTAGTAACCAATAAAGGTTGAACTACTTTAAGTTTAATCGACTCGTGTCCACCAAGCCAAGTATTTAAATCGATACCATTTACACTAATTTTTCCGCTTCCTGATTTTAACCAAACTTTTGCAATAGCTGTTTTTCTTTTTCCTGTTGCATAAATTGTTGCCATATTATTTTCCTTCTTTAGCAAGCTGTGCTGTATGCGGATGCTCACTACCCGCATAAATTTTTAATTTTTTAAGCATTGCTCTTCCTAAATTTGTTTTAGGAAGCATACCTCTAACTGCTAATTTGTATAATTTTGCAGGATTTTTTGCTAATAAATCACCAAATTTTTCACTTTTTACACTTCCAAAATATCCTGAATGTCTGTGATAAAGTTTATCTTCTGCTTTATTAGCTCCTGTAAAAACTGCCTTAGAAGCATTGATGATTATAACATAATCTCCACAATCAACATTTGGAGTATAACAAGGTTTATTTTTACCTCTTAATATAGTCGCTACTTCTGTTAAAAGACGACCAAAACGCTTTCCTTCAGCATCTAAAACGATCCATTCACGTTTTACTTCGTTTGGCTTTGTTATCTTTGTCATTATTTTACCTTTGCCAAAAATTTTAAATTGTGATTATATTAAAATAAACTTATAAATAACTTAATTTAAGAATATCTAAAGCTTTGTAAATAACTAAAATTAAATTTTTAAAATATCATTATTTAAGTAATTTATAGTTAAAATAAATTTTATTTTATTTAAAAATAAGGTTTTATTTTGTTATTTTCAAAATTTAAATTACAAGATTTAATAACTTGCAAATTTTGTTTTAAAAGTGTCCTAGAAAAAGATGCAAAATTTTGTATATTGTGGAGCTGAGTTAAGTCATTCAACTAAACAAAGATTTGATTATATTATAATAAAAATCCTACCATTATAATAGCATTTTTAGCAAAAATGGCAAAAGTAGTAATAGAATCATCACAAAAGAATTATCCAAATTTATATCTTCTTTGCTTGATAAAATAGATTTGTTTTACTCTAAAGAGTATAATGGATTTAGAAGTACTTATGCAAGGATTTTTAAGCAAGAGAAATAAAGATAGAAGTATCGATAACTTTGCTCTAGTATGCGTATTTTAAATGCAAAAGAAGCAAATTTTTTGATTTGTTTGCTACTTGATCTTATATATTTTGATAAAAAAATAAGTGCAAATGAAAGTACCTTAATGGAAAATATCATCATAGGACTTAGATTAAATCTTATAAGCTTTAGAGAAATAAAACTAAGATATGAGCAAATTTATGATTTTAATCAAAAAAAACAAACAAAAAAATTACCAAAAACAAGAAGATAAAGAATTTAAAATCACTTTAGAACAAGCTTATGAAATTTTACAATGTCAAATCAATGACGATTTTGAAACTATCAAAAAAAATTATAGAAAATTAGCCAAGGAGTATCATTATGATAGTCTTAATTCTAAAGAAATTCCTCCCAAGCTCTTAAAAATAGCTCAAGAAATGATGAGAAAAATCAATCTAGCTTATGAAATCATCAAAAAAGCAAGAGGTATATAATGCTTATGCAATAAATGTCATAAAGAAAATTTAGATATAGCTAAATTCTGCAAAGAATGCGGAAATAATAATTTATACGATCCAAAAGCCAAAGAGAAATTATAACAAGAAAGAAAAAGAAAAATCGAAGAAGAAAGAAAAATAGCCTAAGAAAAAAGAGAAAAGAAACTAAAACAAAGAAAAGAATTCATCATAAAGCACAAAAATAAATTCATAGCTAGTGTAGTGATTTTATTTTTGATAGCTTCAGCAAGTGTGTATCAGTATTTTTATGGTGGAAAATATAGCAGAATTTATATAAATAGCCTTGAAAAAAATGTCATAACAATGACGAATCTAGCTGTAAAATACTTAAAATATCTATCAAGAAAATGCGATGAAGGAAATAACGAAGCTTGCTTTAATATATTTATATCTAAACATTCAATAATAAGGTCAAATAATAAATGGGGTTTTATAGATAAAAGTGGAAAAATTGCAATTGAGCCTAAATTTATTATGAGTTTAGGGAAGGATTAGCTGGAGTTAAATTAAATGGGAAATGGGGTCTTATAGATAAAAATGGGAAGTTTGTGATTGAACCTAAATTTGATGCGATATATTATTATTAAAGAGATATTATCTCAACCTTCTCTTATTTTAAAACATATACCAAAAATGCTTTCGACAGTCTTAGCTAAGATTTTTTCTATGGCTTCTTTATAAAGTAAAACTTGTTTTTTATGTTTTAAAATTTAAACTTGTAATTAGCTAAAATGGAAAATATAGTTTTATAGATAAAAGGGGAAGATTATAATAGAATTTAAATTCGATAAATTGGTTTATAATTTTAATCTTTGCAATTTGAACAGTTTTTAAAAGTTAAAATAAAAATATTTTAACTTTTTTAAAATTACTCTATTTCTTGCAATGGATTTAAGCCAAATCTATTTGCATTATCATTACCTTTAAGACAAAAAAGTATGATAAGAACAATGTATACATATGGAATCAATCCTATAAGTTGCCACCATCCGCTAAGATTAATATCATGTAATCTTCTAGCATTTACAGCTAAATTTGGTAAAAATGTAAATATGAAATATAAACCAAGTATTATCGCAAAAAAATTAGAGATATAATTTGCCAAAATAGCAAAAATAAATAAAATGATAAAATTATATAATGCAAACATCTAATACTCTTTACGCGTTGCTCTGCCATTAAAATTTGCATAATTTTTAATACATTTTAAATAATAATCCAAAACTCTACTCCTTACTAATAATATAAATTATATATAATTTGTCAATAAATTTCTGTTTTTGTTGATTAAAAATCATTATTTGGAGTATTAAAAAAACTTTTTATTGTGGTCTATTTATATATTTTTTTATATTTTTATAATTTCCACTTTATCTTTTAAAACATATACCAAAAATGCTTTAGTAGAAGTCTTAGCTAAGATTTTTTCTATGGCTTCTTTATAAAGTAAAACTTGTTTTTTATGTTCATTTAAATTTAAACCTGTTTTATAATCTATAATGATAGCTTCATCATCACTAAGTGCTAACATATCTAGTTGTTTTTGCTCGCCATTATAAGTGATGATTTGCTCTTTTAATAGTGTTTTTTGCGATAAAAGTTTATTAAAATTTTCATTTTCTAAAAGCATAGTAAGCCTTTTAAAAAGATCTTTAAAACTTTCATCATCTAAGAAAAAGCGATATTTTTTATATATCATTTGTTTGCAAAATTCATAATTATTTTTTGTATTAAAATCAAAATATTGTAAAAATTCATGCAAAGCTAAACCAAAATGAATTTGCTTGCTAAAAAGTTGGCTTTTTATTTTAACCTCTTGTAAATTTACCTTTTGAAATTGTTCAAATTCTTCAATTTGTTCTAAATTTTTTAAACTTTTTTCTTGATGTTGAACTTTATTTTCTAAAATGCCAATTTGTTTTTCTTCATAGTCTTTAAAATAACTTTTAAAAGTTTTAAAACTTTCATCATTTTTTATAATAAAAAGAGAATTTTTAGCCCTAGTTAATGCTACATATAAACAATTTACCTCATCTTCTGCTTGAAGTTTTTCTCTTTTCATTAAAAAAGAATTATAGTTTTCATCTTCTAGATATTTTCTTACACTATGTCTGTATTTTACTTCCCAACCTTGTTCTAAATCATATTCAAACATCAAAGTTTGAGCCTCATTGCTACCTTTGCTAAGTCTATCAAGGACGATTAAATTTTCAAATTCAAGCCCTTTGGATTTGTGCACAGTCATAATACTTACTCCATCATCTTGGGCTTGTAAAGATTTTAATTCGCAAGGATAAAATAAAAAATCTATAAAATTATCAAAAGTGCTAGCATACTCTAAATACGCGATTAAATTTATATCACTTAAATCAAGTTGTAAGATATGAACTAAATATTTTAAAATTTCACCCACGCTACGATTTAAATCAAGCTCAGTATAAGTAAGATCTTTTTCTAAAATACTATTTACAAAATATAAACTAAATTCATCTTTGAACACACAAGCTTTAGCATATTCAAAAAGCACCCTTACACTAATACAATCCATTAAAGTAACACTACTTTGTGTATAAGCTTTAATGCCATTTTCTTCAAGAAATTCTTTCATTAAAGTAGCGTCTTTATTAATCCATACTAAAATACAAATTTCACTAAGTTTAATTCCTTTTTCTAAAAGTTTTTGAATAATCTTTAAAACTTCCTTACCACTTGCTTGATACAAAGTGCTTTTTGAAGCAATTTGATTTTGTAAAATTTCTACATATCCCCCTTCTTTAACACTCTTTTGCAAAGTAAAACTAGATCTATTAAAGCTATCAAAGAATTTATCTTTAAAGACTTCATTTACATAATCAACTATAAGTTTTTTACTGCGATAGTTTGTATCTAAATGTTCTAATTTAATTTGTGGAAAATCTTTTAAAAGTTTATCAAAAAGCTCCTTTTTACCTCCTCTAAAACTATATATACTTTGTTTTTTATCCCCTACATAAAAAAAACTTCTATTCTTTTTCACACCCTCACCTGAAACAAGTTCAGCTATAATAGGCTTTAAAATTTGATATTGTAAAACATTGGTATCTTGAAATTCATCGATTAATAAATGTGAAATATAGCCATCAAGCCTAAAATAAATTAAGTCTTTATTTGCCTCATCACTAATTAACTCATAGCATTTTAAGGCTATATCTGAGAAAGTTAAAGCATTTTGCTTAATATTATCTTCATTTCTTGCTTCTTTAAAATGCGCTAAAAGCTTAGCAAGTATATTGATGCGATAATTTTCCATTTGGATAAAATACTCTTTTACCTTTTGTAAAAACTCAGCTCTTTTTTGCAAAAACTCACTATCAATGATTTTTTCAAAGTATTTTTTTTCTAAATTACAAATAATAGGCTTGGTAAAAAAATCTTCTATATTTTCAAAATTAAAATTTTTTTGATAATTTTTATCAGTGCTTAAAGTTTTTGCATAAGTTATAAATTTATTAAGACTTTCTTCTAAAGAAGTTTTGCTTGGAAAATGAACGTTTTTAATAGTTTTAATCTCACAAGATTTTTCATATAAACTCTCAAGATTTTTCAAAAAATCACTTTTACTTTTAGTTTGGATTATGTAATATGCTAAAGTATTTAATTCTTCTTTATTTAATTTACTGATAAAATTTTTATAACTATCTTGACTTTGTATGATTTCAAAATCACTCATAAAGCCTAAATTTAAAGCAAAAGATCGAATAATTTGAGAGAAAAAACTATCAAAAGTGTAGATATTAAGTTTTGATCTTAAAAAATCTTCTTTATATTTTTCTCTTAAAGCCATAAGTTCATCTTTGCTTTTATCTAGCATTTTCATGAGTTCTTTACATTCCGCTTTATCTTCACCATTTTCAAGCATATCAAATTCTAAAAAAGTCTTAAAAACTCTTTCTTTCATCTCACTTGTAGCTTTGTTGGTAAAAGTAAGTGCTAAAATTTCATTGATTTTAGCACCCATTAAAACTAATGCGACAAAACGCACACTTAAAGCAAAGGTTTTTCCACTTCCTGCACTAGCTTCTAGGGCTAAAAAAGGTTCAAACTTAGAACTCAAAGCTTAAACTCCTTTTTATAAAGCATAGTATAAGGACTATAAATATTGTCATTTTTTTGATTGTAAAATTCTTTTTCTAAAGGCTCTTTGGCAAGCTTGCTAAATAAATCTTCAAGCTCTTGCACACTTTTACTTTGAGCATTCTCATTTATAATCTTAATATTTTTTAAATCATAAAAACAAGCTTTTATATTTTCTAATGGATATTTACCCTCTAATAAAAACTTATAAAAAGCAAGTTGATAGGATTTATCATCTGCTTTTCCGCTTTTATAATCTATAATCATTTTTTCTTCATCATTACAATCTATCCTATCTAAGCGTCCAAAGGTATTAATTTTTACTCCATTATCTGTGATAAATTCCCTTAGTAAAGGGAATTCGCGTTCTTTTACAATATAACCTTGTTTAAAATGTTCATTTTCAAGTATTTGAAATTCTTTAAATATAGCCTCAATGAGAGCAAGATTTAATGCATCTATGTTGTTTTGCTTTATATTTTTAACCACTTGCATAAAAGCTTCATAATCAAAATGATTGTTTGAAATTTGAGTGTAATAAATTTCTAAAGCTTTATGGATAAAACTTCCAAATTCATTTGCTTTGAGTGTATCATTTAAATTTTTTGGCTCTTTTAAGCATAAAACATATTTATAATAATAATCTAAGCCATAATTAATCAAAAGATGAAGCCTTGAATAAGATAGATTTTCTTTAAAATAATTATGTTTAGCTTTTATGTGTGTAATAGGCTCAAGATTGAAAGAGCATCGATAGGTATGAAAATATTTTAAATAAGCATTATTGCTATAAATTTTATCTTCATATAAAGTAAATTCGAGTTCATTTAAGAATCTTGATTTGATTTTTTCTTCATTTTCTATAAAAGAAATACCTACTAATTTTGCTTTAGCTATTAATGTATAATAATAATGTCTTTGTAGATTTTCTCTTTGATTATGTGTAATCAGTCCTGCTTTTTTACGGATTTCGTTATTTAAAAATAATTCACTTGAAACTCTTTTTGGGATAAAATCATCATTAAAATCAACTATAATCACCCCATCAAAGCTAAGCCCCCTACTTTCTAAAAGACCCATAACGGTAACTTCTCCACCACCCACACTGCTTAATTTTATATTATCAATTTGCATAAAAAATAATTCTAAAATTTGTGCAAAGTTTAGCTTATGAGTTTTAATAAGCTCTTTGATAAAAATAAGCTCTTTGATAACATAATCTTTTAATTCATTTTCACTATTTTCTAATAATTGAGATATAAAATTTTCAAAAAATTCAAAAGAAATATTTTCATTAAAAAGTTTTTTAAATTCTTGAAAATCTACACTGGAAAAAAAATACAAATTGCACAAATGTTTATTTAAGTTTTGCTCATTATAAAAATCATCATTTATTTTATATTCAAACTCATCATCTTTAGCACTTTCATAAAGAGTTCTTAATTTGTGATAAAAATGTGTATTTTTAATACTCTCTCCGCTTGCGAAATTTAAAACATTATTTTTATCATACAATCTTAAAATATCTACAAATTTTTCATCAGGTGTAATCACTACAATATCTTTTGCACTAATACCTGCTTTTAAAAAAGTATTAATTTTTTCAAAAACAAAAGCTGCTTGTAAAGTTCTTAAATTAAAACTTTTATAGCTAATTTTATTTTCTTTTAAAAAAGAGTATTCTTTTAAAATTTGATTTTGATTTAAATCAAATAAATAAGAATAATTTTCTTTAAAATTAAACCCTTGTAAAAAGCTAAGAGAGCTTAAAAAATCTTTATTAAACTTAGTGCAATTAAATTGCACTTTAATAGGAATTAGTTTTTTAGCTTCTAATAAAAGCTCAACCTCAAAAGCATTTAAAAATCCTTGAAAATCAAAAATGATTTCATTGTAATTTTTTAAAAAATCAACATTAATTTTATAATTTAAAGGCAAAGAAATTTCATCATATAAATTATGTTCTTTTAATAAGGTTAAATAGTTTTTAAAAAGTTCTTCTAAAATTTGCAAATGTTCATCATATTGTGCATAAGCATCGTGAAATTTTAATTCGCTAATATCTTTTTTTTCTAAGCTTAACTCTTTAAAAAAACTAAATAAATAAGCATTATTTTTTAAAAATGCAAAAAAATTACTTGGTATTTTTAAACTCTGTTCTAAATTTTTAGTTTGCTCACAGGCTTTTTGCATCAAAAGCAAACACTCATAACGCGTAGCTTCAAAATGCTCAGAAAAAACTAATTTTTGCATAAACTCAGCTATACTCATAGCTGGATCTACTAAAGTGTTTTCTTTTAACTTTTCCTCATAATATTTTCTTAAAGCTCTTAAAGAGCTAAATACAAAAAGTCTCATTATTTAGTTTGCAAAAAGAATTTAAAAAAACCTATACTATTTTCATTTTGAGTAATTTTTAAAAATAATTGCCAATTGCCTTTTTCTTTAATATCAAAATCAAAAACTAATTCATTAGCATCTAATTTTACTTGCAATTTTTCATCGCTTTTGTTTGTATGCGGACGTGAGAGCAAGGCTTTGATTTGAAGTTTATTTAAATCATAATTTTTTAAATTTTTAATAAAAATTCTAAATTCATTTTGCCCTTCATTGATATAATAAATTGATTTATTTTTATATATAAAACTTTCTTTATCCTTAATATATAATTTAAAATTTTCATCAAATTGTTTTTGATTATTTTGAATTTTATTAAAATTTGATTCTACATTTTGATAGGTATCAAAATAAAAATTATCCTCATATACAGGATAATCACTTGCTATAATGATTGTTGCAATACAAGCTATAATAATAGCTAATATAGAAAGTAAAATTCCATAAGGCCAAAAAGTTTTTTTAACCATTTTTCTTCCTCTTCATTTTTCTTTGCACAAAATAAAGCAATGAAAAACAAATAAACCCATAAATTAAAATTCTTAAAATATTTATAGTATCACGATTTGCATTGCCTATAGAATTTTCAAGCTCTAGATTGAAATATTTTGCGATTTTATCACAAATATCAGCATATCCATTTAAAACAGCAGCGTTATAAATATCTTTTCCTTTATTAGAAACAAGAATGGGCAATATAGTTCCTGTGCTAGGATAAGGACTTAAAACCTTATTTTTATCAAAAAAAAGCAAAGAATCTTTAGTTCCTATAATATCAACTTTATGTGAAATTTTTGAAAGCATTAATAAAACATTGGGTTTAACAAGCTGTTCTTGAAGTTTAAATAAGTCTTCAAAAGGGGTTTGATCTGCTATAGCAACACCTACGAAAATACCTGTTTTATCATAAAGCTCTTTTCCTATAAGATTTATTTCTTTAATCACTTTATCATTTAAAACATTTTCATTTAAAATAATTGCATCAAAAGCAAAAATTTTATAAGGAAAAAAGAATAAAAAGGCAAAAAAAATGCCTTTTAAAAGTACTCTCATCCTATATTAAGATGATTGATACTTAAAACAGACCAAGCTGTAATAGCCGCTGTAACAAAAAGACCAATAACCACTAAATATTCTAAAACCTTATTCATTATTTTCCTTTATTGCTTTAAAATCTTCAACCTTAGAACCTAGCATTTTAATTTCTTGTGTATTTTTCAAAGTATATGGTTTTTGCATAACTTCTTGTTGCGCTTTAATCCCCCATATCGTAAGAACAACTAAAATGATAATTAAAAGTAAAGTTGCAATCAATAAACCACTTACTCCAGATAATGAAAATACTGATCTTTTTATATTTTCCATTATTCACCCCTTGAAAGAGAAATTACATATTCACCAACGGCTTGTTTTTGAATATCATTTAAAGATAGAAATGATGGCATAGAACCAATAAAACCTTTTTTACCGCTATTTAACACATCTACAACAAAAGAAGCTGAACCATATTTTGTTAGATCAGGAAAAGCTCCATCTTGTCCTTTTCCATCTTCTCCGTGACATGCTGCACAACTTGCATAAGCTTCTTTGCCTTTTGCTACTAAATCTTCATTACTTGTTTTTTTAATAGCAGAAAGCTCTTTAGCAACATAAGCAGCAATTGCTTTTATATCCTCATCTTCTATGCCTAAATCAGAAGCAGCTGGCATTTCTCCACCTGAAAAATTCATTCCTTTAGATCCAGTTTTTATTGTTTCAACTATACCTTCTTCTGAACCCCAGATATTTAAATTTTGAGCTTTTCCATTCATTCCATCTGCTGTAATTCCGTGACATGCTGCACATTGGACTAAAAATATATTCTCACCCATAGTGATTCTATCTTGTTCGCTTAAATTTTTAAATTTTTCTTCAAATTTAGCATTATGTAAAGCTACTTCTTCGTTATATTCACCTATTCTTGAATACGAATTTAAAGGATACCCCCATAAAAAATACCATATACCCCAAACAATAGTTAAAACATAAACAACTAACCATCCTATAGGAATATTATTTTTATATTCTTTTATATCATCCCAACTATGCTCACTTAATTCCAAATCTTCTTTCTTTTTCTCTTTAATTTGCTTAAAAATTCTATTTACAACTATTAAAGTAATTAAAATAATTAAGATTGCACCTATTAAAGATAAAAGATTAATATTATCTTCTAAATTTAACCATTGCATTAAGCACTCCTTTTACTTTCTAAAACACTATCATTAATATCATCATTCAAAGCAAGTTTTGCATATTGTTCATAATTTCTTTCGCCTATCTTTTCTTTTTTATAAAGATGAAAATAATATGCATACAAAACAATAGCTAAAAAAACAACAAATACAAAAAATCCATAACCTTGAAAAATCTGCCATTCAGACTTAGAAATGGCAGATAAGTTAAAAGTAATAAGATTTTTAAAAACATCAAATATTATTATTAAATCTTTCATAATTTTTACTTTAAACTATTTAAGTAAGCAATTAAAGCTACAATTTCTTTTATTTCCCCTCTAGCAAAAGCATCTTTTACTTCTTGATCTTTCATCTCATCTACTATACTCTTAGCTTCAAGTTTAACTTCTTCTTGCGCTTCTTCCCAAGTTCCAAGTTTAGTTTGTCCTTCTTTATCATAAGGAACATTAAAAACTTTTTTAACAGTTAAAGCTTCAGCATAAGCTGTTTCTATATCTGCATCATTAGTAAACATATGTTTATAAGAAGGCATAATAGATCCAGGAACCACGGAAGTTGGATCTAACATATGATTTTCATGCCAATCTGTAGTTCTATAATTCCCTACACGTGCAAGATCTGGTCCTGTTCTTTTTGATCCCCAAAGAAAAGGTCTATCATAAGCGAATTCACCGCTTAAAGAATACATCCCGTAACGATCTGTTTCAGACTTGAAAGGACGAATAAGCTGAGAATGACATGCATTACAACTTTCTTTAATATAAATCGCTCTTCCTGCAAGTTGTAAAACAGAATAAGGTTTTTTACCCTCAATTGGTCTTGCACTTTCTGCAAAATTTGGTAAAACTTCTATGATTCCAGCATAAGCAATTACAATGAAAACCGCTACAGCAAAAAAGAATGGATTTTTTTCTAACCAACTAAACATTTTTTCTCCTTATATTGCCATAGGTGAAGCATTTTTAGGCTCTTTATTAAGCACTTTGCCACAAGTAATTGATTTATAAATATTATAAACAAACATAAAAAATCCTACCAAATACAATAATCCTCCAATAGCTCTAATCCAATAATAAGGAATAATAGCTTCAACAGTATCTATGAAAGCATAAAGAAGATTTCCATATTCATCGGTAGCTCTCCACATCATTCCTTGTGTAATACCTGCTATCCACATCGAACTAAAATAAAGCACAATTCCTATTGTTTGTATCCAAAATTGAGCCTCCATTAAAGATTTGCTATAAAGCTCTCTTTTAAAAATTCTAGGAGTCATATGATAAAGTGCTGCCATAGTCATAAAACCAACCCAACCTAATGTTCCATCATGAACATGGCCAGGAATCCAATCAGTAAAATGAGCTAAAGCATTTACAGATTTTATAGAAAGAATAGGACCTTCAAGCGTTGAAAACATATAAAAGGTTGAAGCAAGAATCATAAATTTAATCAATGGACTTTCTCTTAATTGCTCCCATTCACCTTTCATAGTAAGTAAAATATTAATCGCTGATCCCCAAGAAGGTAATATAAGTATAACAGAAAAAATAGAACCCATAGTTTGCATCCAATCAGGAACAGTAGAATAAAGCAAATGGTGTCCTCCAGCCCAAAGATAAACAAACATTAAGCCCCAAAATGCAAATAAAGAAAGCTTATACGAAAAAATAGGTTGTCCACTTTCTTTTGGTAAAAAATAATAAATTTGAGCAATAATTCCTACAGTAAAGACAAAAGCAACTGCATTATGCCCATACCACCATTGAACTAAAGCATCGTTTGTTCCAGCATACATAGAAACACTATGCCACCATTTTCCCATACCAGAAACAAAATATGTAGGAACAGCCATATTGTTAAAGAGATAAAGCATTGCTATACCTAAGAAGGTTGCAATATAATACCAAAGAGATATATAAAGGGTTTTTTCTCTACGAATTCCAATAAGACCAAAAATACTAACACCCCACAAGACCCAAACTAAAACAACCATAATATCAAGTGGCCATTCAAGTTCAGCATATTCTTTAGAAGTTGTAACTCCCGCAAATAAAGAAATAATGGCAATAAGCATAGTTAAAACATAGAGGTAAAAATGTATTTTACCTATAGCCATTAAAAAACGAGATTCTGCCATACTAACTTTAAGAACACGTTGTCCTATATAATACCAAGTTGCCCAAATACCAGAAAGCATAAAACCAAAGATAACCCCTGAAGTATGCAAAGGTCTTAATCTTGAAAATGTAGCATATTCTCCTGCTAAATAATTTAAATTAGGATATGCCATTTGAAAAGCTATTAGAGTTCCTATAGCCATTCCAACTATCCCAAAAATTATAGTAGTAAACATAAAATATTTAGCAACCGTATAATCGTAATTTAACATATTACCTGGATGCATCAATTCTCCTTAGAATTTTTAATAATTAATTATTATAAAATAATAACAATAGATTTTTTCTTAAAAAATTAAAATAGTTAATGATTTGTTACAAAATTAAAAATTTTTAAAACCCATAAAAGATAAATATAATCCATAAAAAATGATGGCAATATAAGCAATATAATTAAAAATATTTCTAAAAAAATCACTTAAAAATTTAGCTATTAAAGAAAAAAGAAATAAAGCTGGTAAAGTAGAAAGTCCAAAAATAAACATGATCAAAGCACTTTCTAGAATATTTTGTCTACTCATAGCTGAAGCTATAAAAAAATAAACTAGACCACAAGGTATAAAGCCGTTAAAAAAACCTAGAAATATAGCTGATTTTATGCCTTTGTAAGTTTTAGCTCGTTGAAATATCTTTATTATAAATTTTTCATATAAAATATGATTCTCAATTAAAAATAAAATTTTACCTCTAAATATCAAAGCAAAACCTAAAAAAATCATTAATAAACCTATAATAAAAAAAAATAAGCTTTGAATTGTTGTATTAATAATAAAAAAATTTCCAATCAAACTAAATATAACGCCTAAAAAAATATAAGTTAAAATTCTAAAAGAATGAAAAATAATTTGAAGAATAAATAAATTTTTTGCTTTTTTGTTTAAATTTAAAAAAAGCAAAATAAAGCCTCCGCACATTGAATAACAATGCCCAAAGCTTGATAAAAAAGCAATACCTATAAAGATTAAAAGATCTAAATTCACATTAAATTCAAAAATTCTTTAAAAATATATTTACTCTCGTGAGGTCCTGATGAACTTTCTGGATGGTGTTGAACTGAAATAATAGGATAATCTTTATATCTAACACCCTCTACATTATCTCCAAATAAATTTCTATGCGTAATGATTGCCACTTCACAAAGTTCTTCTGGAACATTATAATTATGATTTTGAGCAGTAATTTCGATCTTTTTGCTTTCTAAATTTAATACAGGATGATTAGCTCCATGTTGACCAAATTTCATTTTATAAGTTTCATAACCAAAAGCATTGCTTAAAAGCTGATGTCCTAAACAAATTCCAAGTATTGGTATTTTAGCTTCTATGAGTTTTTTAATTTCTAATATTTCATTTTTTAAAATTTTTGGCTCACCTGGACCATTAGAAAGAAATATTCCGTGAATTTTTTTTTGCTCGTATAAAGCAATTAAATCTTTAGCTTTAGTATTATAAGGAAAAACATCAACTTCAAAACCTACTTCAACAAGCTCATTAAGAATATTTTTTTTCACTCCATAATCAATAACAGCAAGTTTTTTAGAATTTTTTTGAGGAGAATTAAATTTTTGAGCATTATGATTCCAAGCACCTTTTTTATAGGAATATACTTTTTTAGTACTTACATTTTCAACAAAATTAATCTGTTCAAACTTAGCACTTGAATTTAACTTTTCTTTTAATTCTTCTTTATTTGAAATTTCTGTTGAGATAATAGCTCTTAAGTTCCCATTATCTCTTATCATTTTTACTAAAAATCTTGTATCTATATCATAAATACCTATTTTATTATGCTTTTTAAGATAAGCTTGTAAGCTTTCTTTGGCTCTAAAATTGGAAAAATAATTATTTAATTCTCTAATAATTATACCGCTAGCAAAAATTTCATCACTTTCATTATCATCATCATTTACCCCTACTATACCAATTTCTGGCATAGAAAAAACAATAAATTGTCCAGCATATGAAGGATCTGAAATAATTTCTTGATATCCTGTTAAAGAAGTATTAAAAACAAGCTCTCCTAAAAAAGTCCCACTTACTCCAAAAGCTTTAGCATTTAAAAAAATACCATTTTCTAAATACACATAAGCCTTCATTTAAAACATTCCTTTTTTTCTAAGTTCTTCTTGATAAAGTTTTTCAAAAATAAGTTCGTATTCTTCACTTCCTGGAATAGGTTTGGTTTTATAATTACTTATTTTTTCATAAACCTCATCTTCAATTTCTTCGTAAATTTTTAAATATTCTTCTATGCTTGAAAAAATTAAATTTTTAACCCTATTTTCAGAAACAAGAAAATTTATATAATCGTTATCAATTAATTCACTTAAAATCTCGTGTGCTAGATTATTATGCCTATCTTCCAAATTTAAAATAACCCCAAATTCATTTGCTAATCTTTTTTTTATAAGCCAAAACATATTTTTACGATCTATTTGCATAAATTCTATTTCTTCTTCTTGCTCTTCTAGGATTTTTTTTACTTTTTCATCCAATTTTCTTTCGTTTAATACATCATTTTCTAAAACATTTTTTATACATAAATTAATTTTTTCCAATTGATCTTTAATTTCAATAAAAGAACAATGGACAATGTCTAATGTGATTTTATTAGCGATATAAGGAATATGTGGTAATTTTATACGCATTCTTTAAACCTTTTAAAAATAATTTTAAAATGATAACTTATTTTAGGTAAAAGAATATTAAAACAAGTTTTAATTTGAACTTGTATTATTATCCATATTTTTAAGGAGTAAAGTAAGCTCAGATGCTTTTTGAGGATCCATTTTTGAAAGTATCCCTGAAATTTTTCTCGAATCTAAAGAAAGCATAATTTTACTCGCATCTTCAGCATCCATTTGACTTAACACATTAGCAACAGCTGCATCTTTCATTTGAGAGTAAATTTCTTTTACTCTTCCTTCTGTTTTTTCATTAATAGTATCTAATATTTTTTGTTTCTCTTCTAAGAGTCTAGCATTTTCTTTTTTTAAATTATCAATTTGTGCTAAAGTTGCATTAACTTCTGCTTCTTTTGTAGCTAATTCTTGCATTTTTTCTTTTTGCAATGCCTCAAAAGAAGCTTTAAAAGCTTCTAAAGATTGTCTTGCTTCATCAAATTCTTTTGTTTGAAGTTCAAGTTGAGCTTTTTTTGATTCAAAATATTGTTCGCAGTTTTGAGGAACTGCTTGTAAAGATAAAACCAATAAAAAACTTAAAAATATTATTTTATTCATCTTTTTCCTTTTTAACAAATCTACTTATAGCTAATTCATCAAGAAATTTCTCTTCTGCTTTTTGTATTTCTTTAAGCTTCTTTTTTACTTCTTGTGCATTTAAAATTTTTATTTTTTCATAATCCAAATGAGCCTTTTTATATAAAAACTCATAATGAATTATTTCTTTTTTTGATAATTCTACTTTTTCTTTTGCCCTTTTTAAAGCTTCTTTTGCAATATTAGCCATTTGAAGTTTTGATCTTAATTCTTGGGTATTTCCTGATTTGGGCAAGATATTTAAATCATAAAATTCTTGCCTAGAAAGTTCAAATTTTCTTTCATTTTCTAATTTTCTTTGTTTAGCTTGACTTAAATTTAACTCAGCTTTATCAAGTTGTTGTTTTCTTACATCAACGATTGAGCTATATTTACTCTTCATAGAATAATAGTATCATCTCTTTCAGGACTTGTAGAGATAAATTTCACTTTAACTCCTACAAGCTCTTCTAATCTTGCTATATATTCTTTAGCCTCTTTAGGTAACAAATCATAATCTTTTATTCCAAAAACTTTATCCCAACCTTTTAATTCTTCATAAACAGGCTTGGCATTTTCTAAATCATTTGGCATATAATCTATAATTTCACCATTATATTCATAAGCTTTACAAATTTTAATTTTCTCAAAACCATCTAAAACGTCTAATTTTGTTAAAGCTAAAAAATCAAGTCCATTTAATCTTGCTGCATATTTAACAGCTATAGCATCAAACCATCCACAACGTCTTTTACGTCCAGTGCTTACACCAATTTCTTTACCAATTTGAGCAATTTTTTCACCATCTTGAGTTTTATCTTCTGTTGGAAAAGCTCCATTTCCAACTCTTGTAGCATAAGCTTTAATAATACCTATAATTGATCCTACTTCTTTAGGATTTAAACCAAGTCCTGTAAGTGCTCCTGCTGAAATGGTATTTGAACTTGTAACGTAAGGATAGGTTCCATGATCTATGTCAAGCATAGAACCTTGAGCTCCTTCTAAAAGAACTTTTTTATCTTCATCTAAAGCTCTCCAAAGCATTCTTGTGGTATCTGTAATATAAGGAGATAAAATCTCACTAAAACGCTTTAAATCATCAAACAAATCTTTTTCTGTTGGAATTTCTACATTTAAAAATTCTAAGAAAATTTTGTTTTCATTAAAATATTTTATTAAATCATCACACAATCTTCTTGGATTTAAAAGCTCTCCCATTCTATGACCATTACGATTAATCTTATCTGCATAAGATGGACCTATACCTTTACCTGTTGTTCCAATAGCATCTTTACCTTTTAATTTCTCTTTAGCAATGTCAATTAAAGAATGATGTTTTAAATTTAAATGTGCTTTATCGCTAATATATAATCTTCCTTTTAAATTATCAAATTGTGCCATTTCTGTGATAAGAACCTCAGGGGAAACAACAACACCATTTCCGATAATATTAATACTCCTTGGATGCAAAATTCCAGAGGGTATAAGATGAAGTGCATAACGAATTCCATTTACCCATATTGTATGACCTGCGTTATGCCCTCCTGCACTTCTACAAACAAAATCATAATTTTCACATAATTTATCAACAATTTTACCTTTTCCCTCATCGCCCCACTGCACACCAACAACAATATCTGCTTTACTCATTTTTTTATCCTTATTTGTATGGCGAGAAGATGAGAGAATCGAACTCCCCAAAGAATAGCCAGCTACCCTTTCATCTGATTTGAAGTCAGTGGCGATCACCAGATACGCTTATCTTCCATTGTTATTATAACTAAATAAAAAACAAAATATTATTAAAATATGTAGTTAAATTATAAAAACAAAATTAAATTAATGCTATAAAAAGTTTAATTATATTTTTGACAATTTTACTAATTTAAATTATAATTTTTCTCTTAAGTATCAAGGTTTTGATAATTACAATTAGGAATCTTCTTATGAATTCTTTTAAAGAAAAATATTTAATTTCTTTTTGGGATAATACACGCGTTTTTATTTTGCTTGGAATTTTAAGTGCTGTATATTTTGGAATTTTCGGTAATGTATGGGCTGTTACTGGAGAATTTACACGATTGGGTGGAGAATTTTTAGAATTTTTAGGTTTAAATTTAGATGGATATTCATATTATCAAAAACAAAATCTAGAAGGCAATATCTTAACAAGAACTGATGGAGTTATGATTCTTGGTATGTTTATAGGCTGTTTTATAGCAGCACTTTTATCTAATAAAATCAAAATTCGCTTTCCGGCTAGTAAAATACGTGTTTTTCAAGCTATTATAGGCGGAATTCTCTCAGGTTATGGTGCTAGACTAGCCTTTGGATGTAATCTTGCTAACTTTTTTACTGGACTTCCTTATTTTTCACTTCATACTTGGGTTTTTACTTTTTTTATGATTTTAGGTATTTATATAGGTGTAAAAATTTGCAATATTTCTTTTTTTAAACCAAAAGCTAGATTAATACGCGTTGATAAAGAAGACAAAGTTTTAAAAAACAACACCTTACTTGCAAAATTTTATTTTTTATTAGGAATAATATTATTTATAATATTTTTATTTTTAATAATTTATCTTTTTTTTATAAATGGAGATATTAGTCTTCAAAATAGAAAAAGTCTTTTAACTTTAGCTTTAATTTTTGGTTTTATTTTTGGTTTTTTAGTTGCCAAAGGTCAAATTTGTTTTACTTCTTGCTTTAGAGATTTATTTTTATTCAAAAGAGATAATGCAATAAAAGCAGCATTAATTGCAATGATGCTTGCTAATATTATAGCTTTTGCTTTTATCTTGCAAGGACATACAAGTAAAATAATAGAAATTTCACCTGCTCTTATGTTAGGGGCTTTTTTGTTTGGTTTTGGCATAGTCTTTGCAGGAGGTTGTGAATGTGGTTGGACCTATAGGGCTTTTGAAGGGCAAATTCATTTTGTAATAGTAGGCATTGCCAATATTGCAGGAACTATGATTTTAGCATTAAGTTATGATTTATTGCCTCATTATTTTATAAAAGGTGTAAAAATCAATCTATTAAATACTTTTGGGAATTTAGAAGGTTTGATTATAAGCCTTGTATTATTTTTATCACTTTTTATTTGGACTATAACATATAAACAATACTTTTTTAATAAGGATAATTAATACAAAGAGAGATAGAAAAACTTGTATATGGAAAAGAAACTATAGACGGTGCCGGAGTAAAACTTATAAGAGTTTTAGGACCACAAACTATAAAAGAATTTGATCCAATTTTAATGCTTGATTGTTTTGATAGCACAGATTTTAATGACTATAAAGCAAGCTTTCCTATGCATCCACATAGAGGTATTGAAACTATAAGTTATGTTTATGAAGGATCAATGACTCACAAGGATAGTTTAGGAAATACAGATACTATACACAATGGGCAGGTGCAATGGATGAGTGCTGGAAGTGGAATTTTACACGAAGAAATTTTACATCCATCTAAAAGAATGTTAGGAATACAACTATGGCTTAATCTACCTAAAAAAGATAAAATGAGTTCTCCATTTTATAAGAGCATTAAAGAAGATGAAATTAAAGAACTTGATTTAGAAAATGCTAAAATGAGAATTTTAGCAGGAGAATATCAAGGTATAAATGGATATAAAAGCCAATTTTTGCCTTTTGATTATTATGACATTCACTTAAATCCTAATACAACACAAATCATTCATACAAAAAAAGACTATTTTGTTATGCTTTTTTTACTACAAGGAGACGCTTATATTAATGATCAATTAGTGAAAGAAAAAACAGCAGTAAAACTTAGTTTAGGAGAGTATTTTGAACTAAAAAGCACGGATAAAAAAGCTCAAATTCTTTTTATGAGTTCTACACCTTTAAATGAGCCTTGTGAATGGGGTGGGCCTATAGTTATGAATACCAAAGAAGAGTTAAATTTGGCTTTTGAAGAGCTAAGAAATGGAACTTTTTTAAAAACAAATACTAATTATTAATTTAAAAATTATTTATATATTTTTATTAAAAGGATAAAAATGATTATAAATTACACATTAAATTTAGAAGGCGAGGCTTGTCCTTATCCAGCTATTGCCACTTTAGAAGTTTTACCACAACTTAAAAGTGGTGAGATATTAGAAGTTTTATGTGATTGCCCACAAAGCATTAATTCTATACCTAAAGATGCCCAAAATCGTGGTTTTAATGTGCTTAAAATCGAACAAAATGGACCTACTTTAAGGTTTTTAATCCAAAAACCTTAAAATTTCTCAAGCTTTTATATTATTTAAATTTATCATCGAATCTAAATACCATTTAATTATAGTTTTCTTTTTTTAATATATTTTTTATTATATTAAGATATCAAAACAAACTTCTAATAAAATTTTATACTTTATTCTTGATAAAAATATCATTTAGTTAAAAACTTAATTAAAAATAAAACTATCTTTTTGCTTTGATAAAACTCTTGCTATGATACTAGCTTCAATACCTTCATCTTTTAAATTTTTTAAAAGTTTTAAAGCTTCACTTTCATTGATAGCAATCAAAAGCCCACCAGAAGTTTGAGGATCGCATAATATAAGATATTCTTCTTTTATGTAAGGGTATAAATTTTTAATAAATTCAAAATTTTTATAAGCTCCTCCTGAAATTAATCCCATATCAAAATACTCTTTTACTCCATTTAAATAAGGAATTTGACCTTTAAAAATTTCAAAACTGATTTGATCATTTATCATCTCTTTTAAATGTCCTAAAAGTCCAAATCCTGTAACATCGCTCATAGCATTTATTTTAAATTTTAAAGCAACCTGAGCAGCTTTTAAATTTAAACTCATCATACTTTCAAGCATATCATTTAAATATTCTGCTTTTAAAAGCTTAGCTTTTAAAGCTGTACTTAAAATACCTGTTCCTAATGGCTTAGTTAGGATAATTATATCTCCTATTTTAGAAGTATTATTAGCTATAAATTTATTAGGATACACCTTACCAGTAACACTAAGACCAAAAAAAAGCTCATTACTTTCTATAGTATGACCACCAGTAATCAACCCTCCGCATTCTTTAACTTTATCATTTGCTCCTTCTAAAATTTCTTTCAAAATGTCTAAAGAGTGATTTTTACTATCAAAACCTACGATATTTAAAGCATTAATTACTTCTGCACCCATAGCAAAAACATCACTTAAAGCATTTGCAGCCGCTATAGCACCAAAGTGATATGCACTATCTACTATAGGAGTGATAAAATCTAAAGTTTGCACTAAAGCTAAATCATCGTTTAGCTTATATACACTTGCATCTTCGTTATTATTAACACCACTTAATAAAAAAGGAGAGCTTTGCATAAAATTTAAAATTGTTTTAAGACCACCCGGGTTTAATTTAGCTGCTCAACCTGCTGCTTTAACAAAATGAGTTAAATTTTGATTTTTATACTCTTTCAAAATATATCCTATCATAAAGTAATAATTTTTGCTTTACCAAAAAGTTCATTTAAAATTTCATAAGCATTGCCAATATTGCCTATTTTAAGCTCTCTTGTCTTATTGAAAAATTCTAAACAAGCTCCACAACTTATAATTTCAACACCTAAATTTTCTAATTCTTTCATAGCTTTGTGAGCTTTATGATTTTCATTTGTATTGATTAGAATACTTTCATTCACGCAAATAATTTTATTTGGAATATGATTTATATTTTTTAAATTAGCCAAAAAACCAACAAGTAAATTTTCACCTAATTCCCCAGTTCCTATTTTATCTGCTTTTAAAAATAAAACACTATATTCATCATTGTTTATATGATTTAAATTGATATTTCTTTTATAAACTTTAATACAAATTTCATTTTCACACTCTTCAAAACTTGCATTTAAATGTAAAGAAGTTAAGAATTTTAATACATTATTTTTTGAAATAGGAGAATTTACAAGAATTTCTAAAATTTCACCTTCATTAAGATTTTCTAAAGCATTTTTGGTTTTAACTACTGGTTCAGGACAAACAAGATTACGACAATCGATTTTCATAATTTTCCCTAAAGTTTATATAAAAAACTAAAGAAATATTTTAATTTAAAATAATCAAAATATCCGCTATTTAAAGCGGATAAAAATTAGAATTTTTTCTTATTAACGTCATTTAAAATAGCATTTGAAATTTCATCAACTTGATTAGCGATATCATTTGTTGCATTTGTTACTCCAACATTTTCTTTAGTAATGCTTTCAAGTTTAGCTATAGCCTCATTAATTTGAGAAATTCCTTCTGTTTGCTCTTTAACAGATTCTGAAACCTCATTAACGCTTTGCACAAGGATATTGATATTTGCCTCAATCTCAGAAAGACTTTTTCCTGTTCTTTCTGCTAATTGTCTTACCTCATCAGCCACAACAGCAAAACCTCTTCCGTGTTCTCCTGCACGTGCAGCTTCAATAGCAGCATTTAAAGCTAAAAGATTAGTTTGATCTGCTATATCTTTAATCACACTGACAATATTTTTAATATCTTCTGCTTGACTTGCCACATCAACTGTTTTTGAACTAACACTATGCATTGATGAGCTAATTTGCTCAACTGCAGCGGCAGATTGTTCTAAAGAATTTGCTTGTAAATTAGAACCTTCGGTTAATTTATGCATTGAAGTTTTTAATTCTTGAGATTGACTTGCTAATTCTTTAGCAAAATCTGAAGAAGCAATAAGCATTTTTTTGATTTCTTCTCCCAAAATATTAGTTGTAATTTCAACTTCACCTTTGGCATCTTTTACTTCGGTAGTGAAATTGAGCGCCTTATAGCTATCAAAAACACGGTTAATTTCGTTCATATTTGAACCAATTTTATTTTGTAAAACATCAAGCATCTTGTTTAATACATTTTTAAGCTCAACAAGCTGAGGATTAGCTGGATTTTTAGTAATTCTAGCTGTTAAATTACCAAGTTCTATTTCTTTTGCTGTTTGAGCTGATTCTTTAATAGCATCTTCATCTTGCATTAAAGAACTTTTTGTTTTTTCGATATTTGCATTGATAATTTCACTCATTTTACCCAGTTCATCATTGGCTCTTACTTTAATTGTTTGAAGTTGAACTTTTTCATGATTTAAAAAGCGGAAAAACAATTCTAAAGAATTTAAAATAATAGGAAGCCTTGAACCAACTATTTTTTGCACACAATAATATACAACTGCTAAAACAAAAATAACAAAAAATAAAGAAGCTCCAATAATCATTAATTGTATTTTCTTTAAAGGCTCAAATACAGAATATTGAGGTGATACAACCATAACACTCCATAACTTATCTCCAATTTTAAAAGGGCTAATACTTACATATGATTCAAGTCCGGTTGTAGAAATATAATTATTATAAATTCGATTTTCACCTTGTTTAATGGCTTGATAAATTTGATCATTTCCTTTTACGTTATTAACTTCTTGAAGTTTTTTAAGGATTAAATTTTTATTTGGATGAACGGCTATTTCTCCATCAGAATTTAAAACTAATCTTAATTCTCCATCATATAATTGTGATTCTGGGTCTAAAAGATATGATGCTACTTGATCAAAATCTAAAGTCATTCCTATAATTCCCACAACTTTATCTTTTTTATCAAAAATTGGAGAAGCTATATTTACTCCAAAAAACTCAGTATCTCCAAATTTTATTTTAAGAGGGGCATTACTATATATTTTATCCTCTCCATATCGAGCATTTTGTAGTATATCTTTTGTTGTTGGAAAATTTATAATTTCATCTGTAGCTTGAAGTATTTTAATACCACCTTTTTTAACATCTTCATCTTCATACAGCATAACAAATTTACCACTTTGAGTTTTAAAAAATTTACTTTCTTCTTTAAAATATTCAGGTGGATCTAAAAGATATAAATAAGCAATATCAGCATTTGCACCATTATCAAGGATATTAGTAATAATATTTGTAATATTATCAATATCTAAATCATCTTTGCCTGTTGATCTAAACATGTCTGTTAAAGTACTTGCTGCACTCTTATTTAAAGAGGTAATTTCATCAATTATACCTTGAGTATGAGTAGCATATCCTTTGGAATTTGATTCGATAATGTTTTCAGTATCTTTAATGATATTACTACTTACTTGTTTAGTAATAAGCATAATCAAAATAACTAAACCCAATATTACAATAGCAGCTACTGACAAAACAAGCTTTAAACCTATATTTAAAGACTTAAACATATTTCCTCCAGTAAAACTAATATTTACAATTTTAAATTATATATTAACAAAAAACAAAAAAAGCTTAAAATATTATTTTTTCTTAGTGAAAAATAATTCTTTAAAACGTTTATTAGCGTATTCTTCTATATCTTTTTGCAAAATACTAAAATTTTCCATAAGCTCTATAGCCTTAGAAGTTAATTTTGTTCCGGATTGTTTAGAGCGTCCTTGTTTTGAGCTTACTAAAATTTCTTGAGAATTTTTTTGTAAAATCTGTAAATGCATCCAAGCTTTTTTATAATTTATTCCCATAAGTTTTGAAGCACTCAAAAGACTTCCTGTTTGTTCTATAAGCTCAAGAAGTTCTGTTTTACCTTTACCAAAAAGCAAATCTCCATCAGCATTTTCAATCCACGTTTTAGTTCTAACTATAAATTGCTTTCCTTTTTTTTCTTTAAAACAACCAAGTTTGCAATATTTCACATCAACTTTATAAGTCCTTAAAGCTGAACGCATCGCTTTTAATCCACAACCTTTTTTAGAAATTTCTCTCGCATCTTGACAAAAAATGCGACGCTTTTCATCAAGATAAGGTTCAATTGATTTTAAAACTTCAATTTTAGCCTTTTCAAAATCTAAATGTCCAAATTGTCCTAATTCACAATTATCGATTTTAATACTATTTTCATCAGCAATTTGCCCTATCTCTTCAATTGTTTTTGAAAATTTCTTAGCAATTTTAAAAGCCGTACCGCAATCTAATCTTTCGTTGCTATTTAACATTTCTTTCATATAAGTAATAATTTTTTTTTCTTGTTTATTATCCATAAATTCTAGATTCTCCACTATAAATATTGATTTTATTTTCTCTTGCAAAACCACAAAGCGTTAAATTAAATTTTCTTGCTATCATCACACCTAAACAAGTAGGTGCTGTTCTTGAAACAAGAATCGGGACCTTGTGCATTATAGCCTTTGCAACCATTTCAGAACTAAGTCTTCCGCTTACCATTAAAAAACATTGACTCAAATCTATCCCCTCAAGTCTTGCTTTACCTAAAGCCTTATCTATGGTATTGTGCTGAGCTATATCTTCTCCTATAAAAAAAACATTCTCATTTACAAAAAGTTTAGCTGTATGCACACAACCTGTTTTTTCATAAAGCTCACATTGAGTATAAAACTCACTCATCTGTTTTAAAATTTCATTTTTACTAAATTTAATAGAACTTACGATCTTACTTGCTTCTATGCTTTTTGGATCTATATTTGCTGTATGAGCTCTACCACATCCACTTATAACAACACCTTGAGCATTGAGTTTAGCTAAATTTTTTTTATCAATTTTTGCTTTTATATGGATACTCATACCATCATCTTTAAGCTCTATACTTTTTATATCTTGCGTTTTAGCAATGATATTTTCACTCATTAAATACCCTATAGCTAAAGCTTTTTCATCTACAGGTGTTGCCATCAAAGCTCCCACCTTTTCATCATTGACAAAAATTTCAAGCTTAATTTCTCTAACTAAAGTATCATCACAAGTAAAAACTTCATCGCCTTTATATTTTAAAATCTGCGTTGTAAATAAAGGCTCCATTAAAACTTCTTTAATTTAATTTTAAAATATTATAGCAAAAAAGTATAAATAAATAAGGGTTAATATTCTCTCTTGATAAAAACAATAGCCTTACTTTCAGGCTAATATCAAAAATTTAATCAAATGATAAAAATCTTTAAATCAAAAAATAAATTTAATACCGCCAATCAAAGAAATCTCATATTAGCGGTATATTTTTAATCAATATTAATTATTCTTTAACCCATATCATAACTTAATAGATTGCTTATATTTTGGATTTAACTTTTATGTTTTTTTCTTTGAGACTTTTATTTACAATATGTTAAAATATGTTTTTCATTATAAAATCATTTTAGGGTTAAAAATGCAGCTATCAGAACAAGATACAAGATCTAAACTTATAGATGAAAAATTAAAATTAGCTTCGTGGAAAGAAGAAAATATCATAAGAGATTACTATTTTACTGATGGACGCAAACTTATAGGCAATAAAAGAGCTAAGAGAAAATTTGCAGATTATTTGCTTAAATTTCAAAATAACAATCTTGCCATTATAGAAGCTAAAAAACAAAGTAAAGATGCGTTAGATGGTTTAACTCAAGGTATAGAATATGCCAGAATTTTAAATGTGCCTTTTGCTTATAGTACTAATGGAGACAAAATCTATGAGTATGATTTAAGAGTTTCAAGAGGTGAGTATATAGAAAAATTTCCAAGCCCAAGCGAACTTTTTGATAGAATTTATGGAAACTTAAAAGAATGGCAATACAAACTTTTAACCCAAAGAGAATTATATCTACCACAAAAAACATTAAGATACTATCAAAAAATAGCCGTAGATAAAGTCATAGAAGCTTTAATCAATGGCAAAGATAGGATTTTACTCACTCTTGCTACTGGCACAGGTAAGACGACCATAGCTTTTAATCTATGTTATCGCTTACTTGAAGCAAGGTGGAATAAAGAAAATAAAGATCAAAAACCTAAGATATTGTTTTTATGTGATAGAGTAAGCTTAAGAGATCAAGCCTTGGGAGAATTTAATCCTATAGAAAGTGATTGTAAAGCAATCAGTGCTGAAGAGATAAAGAAAAATGATGGAAAAATCATCACCAATGCAAATGTATTCTTTGGAATTTACCAAAGTCTAGCTGCAAATTCCAAAGAACAAGAAAACACGCAAGAAGAACTAGAAAGTAAATTTTATCTTCAATATCCAAAAGACTTTTTTGATCTTATTATCATTGATGAGTGTCATAGGGGTGGAGCAAATGAAGAAGGAAGCTGGAGGGCTGTGCTTGAGTATTTTTCTTATGCGACTCAGCTTGGTTTAACCGCTACTCCAAAAAAAGAAGAAAACATAGACACTTATAAGTATTTTGGTGAGAGTGTTTATGATTATAGTCTTAAAAGTGGCATTGAAGATGGATTTTTAACGCCTTATAAAGTCAAGCTCATAAAAACAACTTTAAGCGATGGCTACACTTATAACCCTGATGATTTGATACAAGGTGAGCTTGAAAAAGGCTTTTATAAACAAAGTGAATTTGAAAGAAATATCTTTTTACCAAACTATAATGACTTTATCGCTAAGAAAATTTTAGAGCTTATAAACCCTATGGATAAAACTATCATCTTTTGTGTCAATCAAGCTCACGCAAGCGAAGTAAAAAGAGCTATTGATAAATTTAAGAGTGAAAAAAGAGATGATTATTGCGTAAGAGTTACAAGCGATGAAGGCAAGATAGGGCTTGATTATCTGAAATTATTTCAAGATAATGATAAAAGCTATCCTGTAATCCTTACAAGCTCTAAAATGCTCACAACTGGAGTAGATGCAAAAAATGTGCGCAATATAGTATTGCTAGCAAATATAGGCTCTATAGTAGAATTTAAGCAAATCATCGGGCGTGGCACTAGGGTTTATGAAGATAAAGACTTTTTTACTATTTTTGATTTTGTCGGAGTTAGCAAGCTATTTTATGATCCAAAATGGGATGGTGAAAAAATAGAAGAGTTAAAAGAAAAAGATAAAAAAGAAAAAATCATTAAAGAGCATACAAGACAAACAAAAGAAGAAAGCAAAGAAAAAAAGAGTATAACCATACACTTAAAAGGCACAAAACTCAAAGTTTTAGATATCACAACAAGTTATGTAGGAGCACAAGGTAAGCCACTTGGCACTAAGGAATTTTTAGAATTTTTAATAGGTAAGCTTGGTGAGTATTATGATGATGAAGCAAAATTGCGTGAAATTTGGAGTGATCAAAAAAATAGAGAAAAATTTTTAAAATCCCTTGAAAATGATGGAGTAGATGAGAATGTCTTGAAAGATTTGAGTGAAATTTTTGATAAGAAAGATTGTGATATATACGATGTTTTAGCACACTTGAGTTTTAATAGCGAGATTAAAACAAAACAAGAGCGCATTTTGCAAGTAGAAAATAGCGAGTTTTTAAAACGCTTTCAAAAAGAAAAAGCGATAAAATTTATAGAATTTTTACTAGATAGATATCGACAATATGGCATAAAAGATTTCGATGAAGGCCTAACTCCTTTAATCGAGCTTAGTTCTTTGGGCAATGTAAGAGAACTAGCTAATGAATTTGGTGGCTTAGAAATTCTAAAACAAAGTTTTGATGATTTGCAAAGGGAGATTTATGCGGGGTGAAAAATGAAAATTTTAAAATTTGATGAAATACATTTTGGTTCTTATGAAAATTTTAAATGGGATAAGCTTGAAGAATTTAAAACAATTAATATCTTTTATGGCAGAAACTATTCAGGTAAAACCACACTTTCAAGAATAGCTAGAAGTTTTGAGCTTAAAAAACATAATGAAGATTTTTTAGAAGGAAATTTTAAAATAAAATTAGAAGATGATAGTTTTTTAACCCAAAATGATGTGACAAATTCTAATCTAGATATTAGGGTTTATAATAGCGATTTTGTAAAGGAAAACTTAAATTATCTATATGATAAAAAAGGGAATATAAAAGGTTTTAAAAGCATAGGGGAGGAGCAAAAAAATATAAAAGAAATAATTGAAAAAAGAGAGAAAATTTTAAAAACAAGAAATGAAAAATTGCAAAAATTAGAGAATGATAAAAAAGAGTTTTTGAATGATGATAGAGAAACAAAATTAGAAGAAAAATTTACAGAAAAAGCTAGCTTGATAGCGACAAATCCAAATTATTTGAAAGGATATAGATACAACAAGACAGCATTAAAAAAAGATTTAAATATAATTAAAAATAATAAAGACGCTTATATTCTTAACAATGAAGAACAAAATCAATTTATCAAAATCTTAGAAGATAAAGAAAAACACAATACAAATTTCAACAATACTTTTAATAAAGATAATTTTCAAGGTATTTTAAAACATTCATCAGAAATTCTTGAAAAAGAAATTATCATTAAAGAAAATTTAACAAGCGAATTAAGACAATGGCTAGAAGAAGGTTTGAAATTTCATAAAGAACATTTATCTACACAGCAATGTAAATTTTGCAACAACCCATTAACACTAGAAAGAATAGTTTGGATTGAAAATAACATAAAAGATGATAGTGGAGAAAAAGAAAAAATTGAAGAAGAATTAAAAGATTTACTAGATAATTTTGAAAATTATAAACTAGAATTAAAAAAAATATTGCAAGATATTGAATATGAAAATTTTTATTCTAATTATAAAGATAGTTTTATTGCCTTAAAAGAACAGCTAGGAGCAAATATTGCGAATTATAACAAAGAGCTATTGAAAATAGAGGAAAAAATAAAAGAAAAACAAAAAGATGTTTTTACTCCTATAAAATTAGAAAACACAAATGATTTTTCAGATGAGATATTTTTAATATTAAATAAAATTGAAAATTTATGCAAAGAAAATGATGAATACACAAATAAATTATCAACAAATCAAGATGAAGCAAGAGAAAAATTAAGACTGAATGAAGTAGCAAAATTTGCTAAAGATAGTGATTGTTTTGCTATACAAGATGAAATTCAAAATTTAAAACAAAATATAAATACTTTGGAGAAAAGTATTGCAACACAAAATAACAAAATAGATCTTTTAGAAAGTAGAATAGAAAAATATAAAGAAAAACTTAGTAATCTAGAAACTTCTACAAGCAATATAAACAAATATTTAAAATCATATTTTGGACATAATATGCTAGAGTTAAAAGTAAAAAAAGATGACAAAGGACAATTAAATGGAGAATTTGAGATTTTAAGGAATGGCAAACAAGCTAAGAATTTAAGTGAGGGTGAGTGTAGTTTGGTAGCCTTTTGCTATTTTGTGGCAAGTTTGGAAGATGCAAAAACTAAAGATAAAAATCCTATAATATGGATAGATGACCCTATCTCTAGCCTAGATAACAATCATATATTTTTTATCTTCTCTTTAATAGAAGCTAAAATTGCAAAAAAGATTAAAGATAACAAATATTCTCAACTTTTTATATCAACGCATAATTTAGATTTTCTAAAATACCTAAAAAGTTTAACAGGATACGATAAAAATGATAAAAAAAGTTTTATGTATTTGATAGAAAAAACAAACAATAGTGATATTAAAATTTTACCTGATTATATTCGTAAGTATGTAACTGAATTTAATTATCTATTTGAGCAAATTTTTAAAAACTATAACAACACAAATATTACTATAGATTCATATTATAGTCTGGCAAATAATATTAGAAAATTTTTAGATACTTATATGTATTTTAAATATCCAAATAATGATAGTCTAATGACAAAATATTATATTTTTTTTGGAGAAGAGAATGCTATTTTAATTAATAGAGTAATTAACGAATTTTCTCATTTAGAAAATATTGAAAGAGCCAAAATGCCTTTAGATTTATTAGAAATACATAAAGTTATTAATATTATTATTGAAAATATTAAAAATAAAGACAAAGAACAATTTGAGGCATTATTAAAAAGCCTTGATATAGAAGAAAATGACAATGCAAAATAAAATGACAAATTTACCACAGGGTTGGGAAGTTAAAAAGCTTGAAGAAATTGCAAATATCAAAGGAGGTAAAAGACTTCCCAAGGGTGAAAATTTATTAGACAATAATACAAAATTTGCTTATATAAGAGTTGCGGATTTTCAGGACAATGGGACTATAAATTTACAAAATATTAAATTTATCAATGAAAACACTTACAATGTTTTAAAAAATTATAAAATTTATGATGATAATCTATATATTAGCATTGCTGGAACTATTGGAAAAAGCGGTATTATTCCCAAAGAATTAAACGGAGCTATTCTAACAGAAAATGCTGTAAAGCTAGAATATATTCAAAACAATATTTCCAATAAATTTATGTATTTTTTTACATTATCAAATATATTTAAAACACAAATACAAACTTCTACAAAAATAGTTGCTCAACCAAAATTGGCAATTACAAGATTAAAACAAATTCAAATCCCACTACCACCGCTCAAAGAACAAGAAAGGATAGTGGGGATTTTAGATGAAAGTTTTGCAAAAATAGATGAGAATATAAAAATTTTAGAGCAAGATTTGTTAAATTTAGATGAATTAATGCAAAGTGCATTACAAAAAGCTTTTAACCCTTTAAAAGATAATGCTAAGGAAAACTACAAACTCCCACAAGGTTGGGAATGGAAAAGTTTAGGAGAAATATGCTTTATTACAGATGGGACGCACAAAACACCCAACTATATAGAAACAGGGATTCCTTTTTTATCTGTTAAAAATATTTCTAAAGGTTTTTTTGATTTAAGCGATGTGAAATATATTTCAGTAGAAGAACATAATAAACTCACAAAAAGAGCTAAACCAGAGTTTGGGGATATTTTAATTTGTCGTATTGGAACTTTAGGAAAAGCCATAAAAGTCTATTTAGAATTTGAATTTAGTATATTTGTTAGCTTAGGACTTTTAAAACCTAAAATATCAATAATTAGTGATTATTTGGTCTATTTTCTAAATTCTCATTTTATTGAAATATGGATTAACAATAATAAAATTGGCGGAGGAACACATACTGCAAAATTAAATTTAAATGTTTTAGAAAAATGCCCTATAGCTATACCTCCACTAGAAGAACAAAAGCAAATTGCTTCATATTTAGATGAACTTTCTTTAAATATAAAAAATTTAAAGCAAAATTATCAAGCACAGATAAAAGATCTACAAGAACTTAAACAATCCTTGCTTGATAAGGCTTTTAAGGGAGAATTATAAATGTTAAAAATTTGCCAAGTTTTAACACAAAGACCTGATATGTTAAAAATTTTTAATTTTTTTAACATATCTTTTTATAATGTTAAAAATTTTAAAAAATTTTAACATATGGAAAAATTATGAAAGAATTTATACCACCAAAATTGCCCTTGAAAATAGAGCTAAATGCTGATATTTATCAACTCATTATCCAAGCTTCAAGAAAATTAGCAGAACTAAATGGACTTAGCAAAAGCATTCCAAACCCAAATATTTTAATCAATGCTTTAATTTTACAAGAAGCAAAAGATTCAAGTGAAATAGAAAATATCATCACAACACACGATGAGCTTTTTTTATCTCAAATTGATGAGAACAAACTCACAAGGGCAGCAAAAGAAGTAAAAGACTATGAAAGTGCTTTAAAAAAGGATATGAGCTATTAGATTTTTTGATAAAATTAGATGTTTCTAGGCAAAGTGCCTCAAAGTATCTTAAAATTTAGGGATATTAGAATGTATTAAAATGGGTAGAAGTAATTATTATATAAATATAGAACTTTTAAAACTTTTTAGAAAAGGAATTTTTTAATGCAAAATAAAATCGACAAAATCACAGATATACTAAGACGCGATGATGGCATAAGCGGTGCGATGCATTATAGTGAGCAAATTAGCTGGATATTATTTTTAAAATTTTTAGATGATTATGAAGAAGAATTAAAACTAGAAGCTATGTTAGATGCGAAAAATTATAAAAGTATTTTAGAAGAAAAATTCAGCTGGAAAGTATGGGCTGCACCCAAAACAAATGAAGGTAAGCTTGATGTAAAAAATGCTTTAAGCGGGAGCGATTTGCTTGGTTTTGTCAATAATGAACTTTTTCCTTATCTAAAAAGCTTTAAAGATAATGAAAATTTCAAAAGTATAGAGTATAAAATAGGCGGGATTTTTGAATTTATAGACAATCGCATAGCCAACGGACACACTCTAAGAGAAGTTATAAATTTAGTCGATGAACTTAGTTTTAGCAAAGAAAGTGATGTATTTGCTTTAGGTGAAGTTTATGAAAAACTTTTAAAAGATATGGGAAGCGATGGAGGAAATAGTGGGGAATTTTATACTCCGCGTCCTTTGATAAGGGCTATGGTTGAAGTGATAAATCCTAAGGCAAAAGAAAGGATTTATGATCCTGCGTGTGGAAGTTGTGGATTTTTAGTGGAAAGTTTTTTACATATTTTGTATGAAGATAGGACTAAAAATAAAAAAGCAAATTTAAGTGTGGAAGAGCTTGAATTTTTGCAAAATGAAGCATTATTTGGCAAGGAAAAAACTCCACTAAGCTATGCAATGGGTGTGATGAATATGATTTTACACGAAGTAAAATCCCCTAATATTATCAAAACTAACACTCTAAATAAAAAAATCACAGATATAACACAAAGCGAAAGATATGAAGTGATTTTAGCAAATCCTCCTTTTGGTGGAAAAGAAAAAGAACAAATTCAAAACAATTTTCCTATAAAATCAAATGCTACTGAGCTTTTATTTTTACAACATATCTTAAAATCTTTAAATAACAACGGAAGGTGTGCTATCATCGTGCCTGAAGGCGTGCTTTTTCAAAACTCCAACGCCTTTATAAGTGTAAAAAAAGACTTGCTAGAAAATTTTAATCTCGAGTGTGTTTTAAGCTTGCCAAGCGGGGTATTTTTGCCTTATAGTGCAGTAAAAACCAATGTACTTTTCTTCTCAAAAGGAAAAAGTTGTATTTGTAGAGATGATGATAAGGTGTATTATTATGAACTTATACCACCTTTTAAACTCACTAAAAACAAACCTTTAGAATACGCACATTTTAAAGAATTTTTAAAATGCCATAAAGAAAGAAAAATTACTCCTCATTCTTATTTAGTCAGTATAAAAGAGCTTGAAGAGAGAAATTATGATCTAAGTGCTAAAAATCCAAATTTAAAAGAAGAAAAAGCTTTACGCGAAGTGGAAGAAATTTTAAGCACTCTGAAAGAAAATCAAAACAAAGCCGATCAGCTTTTACAAAAAATACAAAACACCCTAAAAGTCTAAAGTAATTTTACTTTTGCTCCTTTTAGAGCATTTTAAATGATTTAAGCACTTTAAGCTTAAATCATTTATATTTCATATGAGTGTTTATTTTTATAAATTTAATCAATATTAATTATTCTTTACTCATATCAATCACATAACGAAATTTTGCTTTACCTGAAGTAAGATTTTCATAAGCTTTATCAATTTCGTTTGGCTTTATAAGTTCAATCTCTGGATAAATTTGATGCTTTAGTGAAAAGTCAAGCATTTCTTGAGTTTCAGCAATACCACCTATTAAAGAGCCATAAACTTTTTTTCCAGCTTTAAATATAAGATCTTTTATATTGATATTTACTTCATTTTCTAAAGGAGGAAGTCCAACAATAGCCATTTCTCCACCAAATTTAAGTAATTCTATATATGCAACAGGATCATAAGCAGTTGGTATAGTTGAAATAATAAAATCAAATCTTTCTTTTACGATATTTTTATCAGTGCTTGTATAAAATGAACTCACACCCATTGCTAAAGCATCAGCTTTTTTATTTTCATTTCTAGCAAAAACACTTACTTTTGCACCCATTTTAATAGCATATTTTACAGCCATCATACCAAGCCCACCAAAACCAGCTATAGCTACACTTGAGCCTTCTTTGATATTGGAAAATTTTAAAGGTGAATAAGTAGTAATTCCTGCACAAAGCAAAGGTGCAACTTTTTCCATAGGAGCATCTTTTGGTACACAAATGGCAAAGTTTTCACTCACAACAATATTATTTGAATAGCCTCCATAAGTAATTTCATCATTGTGGAAGCAATCTTTACTATTATAAGTATAAATTGTTTTTCCTTGTTCGCAAAATTGCTCTTGTGAGCGTTTGCAAGCATCACATTCTCCACAAGAATTTATCATACAACCTACCCCTGCATAATCACCTACTTTAAATTTGCTTACATTTTTTCCTACAGCTATAACTTCTCCAGCTATTTCATGTCCTGGAACGCAAGGATATATAGCTTCACCCCACTCACTTCTTGCAGTATGAATATCACTATGACAAATTCCAGCATATAAAATTTTAATTAAAATATCATTATCACCAATGGCATGACGGCTAAAATCAAAAGGTGTAAATTTAGCATCTTTACTAAGCATTGCATAGCCTTTGCTTTGTATGCGTCCATTATCTAAAATAGTATATTTCATTTTATCTCCTTTATATTGTTTTATTTTTTAAATTTGTTAATACTCTTTTATACTTATAATAAATTCAAACATTCTTAATTTTTTATTTATAGTAATTAATGCCTCCTTTATTGAGTGTTTAAATTTTTATCTTTAATAATTAAATTTATTCTTATATACTATATCTATATAGCTTATACTTATTATTTATACTTATTGTTTTAGCTTAAATTGAATTAAAGCTTTATAG
>NZ_JAENKS010000049.1:0-1422 GCF_016598975.1 Campylobacter sp. 2018MI34 | reverse complement strand
GGTTAAATATTAAATTTGATACTTTATGTTTTATATATATAAATATTAAAGTAAAAGGCAATATGAACATTTTTAATTTATTTTCTTTTACACTTAATATTTCTTTTCCTAATTTAAAAGATAAATGTGTTTTTATTTTTTTTATTGCCCCTTGTGAAATAAAATTAAAGTTATTTTGTGTTACGTTTAAACTATTTTGAGTGATATTTTTAAATAAAATCTCTTCATAAAATGGTGTTAATCTGGCATAGTGCCACCAAAGATGAGCATTTGGTAAATGCGGAGAATTCCAAGGTTTAAAAATATCATTATAATGAATTATATAAGGATTATTTATCATTTTTAAAGCTTCATCTACAAGTTCATCTGGAAGCAAATTAGAAAAATTAGGGTGTTTTATAGGTAAATTCCAAGTAAAATTCCATTTTGAATCAAGAAAACTTATATCTCCATCAAAAGCACTATTAATAACATCTTGATCTACAATAGGTGGTCGCTCTAAATATTTTAAAGTTTCTAAACATCGTTGAGTAAAATTATTTTCGATGCATTTGTAAATATTATAAACCAAAACTCCGCATTGAATATAATTATAAATGTTTTTGAAAGGTTTTTTATTATTTAAAAAATCAATATAATATAAATCAATTTTATTTATAGTTCTTAAAATAATAACCAATTCTTTACAAGCTGCAATGGATGTATCAAAATCAATTAAAAACAAATCTTTTAAATCTCTTAAAATCAGCATATCACAATCTAAATAAATAATTTTTTTATAATTCTTAAAAATACTAGGAATGAAAAAACGATAATAAGTCGATTCTTTAAAATGAGCAGCAGTATGAAAATGAACTTGTTTTTTTGCCTGATAAATATAAGGGCTAATATTAATAAATCTTATTGATATATTTATATCCTGAATAAAATTTATTATTTTTTTTATACCGTCTTGGTTTAAAGTATCATATAATATGCAAATATCATAATTAAATTCTTTATCTGAATTTATCTTGATGGAATTTAGAATTACCGCAAGATAAGATAAATAATTATCATCACAAGAAAAAATAATAGGGATATTATTTTCTTGAAAAGCTGGTTTTATTTCTTTCATTTTTCTTTCCTCCACTCTTTGTAAACCTTATTCATTTTAAATACAAAAGTAAAAGGATGTTTTATAAGCAAGTTTCCAAGTTTATAAGAAAGATAATTTTGTATTTTTAAAGCTTCTTGATAATCACTATAATGGTTTAATGGTAAAGGTTTTAAATTTGGATTTGAATTTAATATAAGGTTAAATATTAAATTTGATACTTTATGTTTTATATATATAAATATTAAAGTAAAAGGCAATATGAACATTTTTAATTTATTTTCTTTTACACTTAATATTTCTTTTCCTAATTTAAAAGATAAATG
>NZ_JAENKS010000048.1:0-1524 GCF_016598975.1 Campylobacter sp. 2018MI34 | reverse complement strand
AAAAACTAGTTCTTTCTTTAGTTACAATCTCTTTTTTAAGTTCTTATTCTTATGCTACAGCTAATGTAGAAGCTTATGATGATAGCAAAACTAAATCAACAACTACTTATCAAAATACTAACACTACGATAAATGACTCACAAAACTCTACGCAAACTATAACTGGAAGTAATAATACTCTTACTATATCAAATAGTGGTTCAGTTATAGTTACTAGTTCTAGTAGTATAGCTGTTGATTTCCAAAAAGATTCTTCAACTACCACTTTTAAAAATGAAGGAACTCTTATAGGTGGAAGCAATACTTCTGGTGTTCAAGTAGGTGTAAATAGAAGTGGTGGTGCTACCATAGAAACCTTTGACAATCAAGGTATCATAGGAAATGGTTCTTCTAAATTTGGAGTAGTAGTTTGGGGAAAAGATGATTCTAAATCTAGTATTACTAATTTTAACAATAGTGGAACTATAAGTTCAAACAATGGTGAGGCTATTTATCTTGGTAATACTGAGATTACTACTTTTACTAATAGTGGGACTATTAGTAGCGCTAATAAACAAGGGATAAATATTGCTAGTGGAGCAACAATAGAAACTTTTAACAATAGTGGAACTATAAGTAGCAATAGTGGTCAAGGGATAAATATTGCTAGTAGTGCAACAATAACTAATTTTACTAATGATAGCAATGGATTGATTCAGGGCAATAAGGATATTGGAGCACTAAATATAGAAAGTGCAACTATTAAAACTCTAACTAACAAAGGAACTATAAAGAATATAGGAAATACTGAACCTGCTGTATCTTTTTATGTTTCATCAGGTATAGCTTTAAGTAAGGGCACAATCGATAGTTTTACTAATGATAGCAATGGTTTAATTTCTGGCATTATAGGTATAAAACTAGCTGAATCTACTATTGAAAATTTTACTAACAAAGGAACCATAGAATCAACTAGCAATAATAATCTTGCAGCAGGTATTAAACTTTCGACTGCTTTGGATAGAACAACTACAATTACAAATTTTACCAATGAAGGCACTATACAATCAAACTCTAATGGTATCTTAGTAGAAGCAGGCAATAAAATAGGAACTCTTACTAATAGTGGAACTATAGAAGCTAGTTTAAATGGTATAAGTTTTTATGGGCATGGCGATGTTAGTGGTAATACAACAAATATCGGTAAAATCACCATAGAAAGCGGAGGCGTCATTAAAGCAGGCAATGATGCAATCCACATTGATGGAAGTGATAGAGATATCACAGGCGAAGGCATAGACGTAAAAGGTAGATTAGAAGGTGGTAATGCTGGTATTTATATAGGAGCAGGCAAACAAGTAAATACAAGCATCACCGTATCTGGAACCATTCAAGGTGATAATGGTGGTATAATCAACACAGGAACCATAGGACAAAAAGATGTAGATGTTCAAACACACGGCATCACCATTGAAAATGGTGGAACTATTACTTCTAAAAATGGTAGCGGTATTTTAAATACTGATAATGGAATCATCTATGGTA
>NZ_JAENKS010000047.1:0-2077 GCF_016598975.1 Campylobacter sp. 2018MI34 | reverse complement strand
TCCAAATTTAAAACCTTTACCATTAAACCATTATAGTGATTATCAAGAAGCTTTAAAAATACAAAATTATCTTTCTTATAAACTTGGAAACTTGCTTATAAAACATCCTTTTACTTTTGTATTTAAAGTGAATAAGGTTTACAAAGAGTGGAGGAAAGAAAAATGAAAGAAAGCAGGGGGGGGGATATGACAAAAACTCCAAAAATAAAAATTTTAGTAGGTTATCATAAACCAGCAGTTTTATTAAAAGATGATATTTTAACCCCTATTCATTTAGGAAGATCCTTAGCTACAGAAGCTTCTAAAGACGGAGAAATGTCTAAAGAAGATTTTGAATGGATGTGTGAAAATATGATAGGAGATGATACAGGAGATAATATTTCTCATCTTAATAGATATTTTTGCGAACTAACTGGAATTTATTGGGCTTGGAAAAATTATGATAAACTTGGTAATCCTGATTATATAGGTTTTATGCATTATAGAAGACATTTGATATTTGATGAAGATAAGTTTCCACAAAGAATTTGGGCTGGATATTCTCCTACATATAAAAATATAAATAATAAATATAAAGAAATAATCAATATCAATTTATTGAAAAATTGGTATCAATATGATATAATTGCACCAGAACTATTTTATCCTTCAATTAGAAAAGATGTAAAAGTTAATACAATTTTAGATAATTTTAAAACATATTGCAATGATAATTCTTCTTTGGATATTTTTAATAATTTATTAAAAAATAATATTGATCTCCAAGAGTATTCTAAATATTATAATTTTTTTAATAGCAATAATTATTTTTTGGCAAATGTTTTTATTATGAAAAAAGAAATTTTTATTAATTATTGTAATTTTATATTCAATATAGTGTTTAAAATATTTGAACGCATTAGCAATAAATTAATACAAACAAGTAATTTGAATCAAAAAAGGCAAATAGCATATGTTGCTGAATTTATAACAACAATTTTTTTAAAAA
This sequence comes from Campylobacter sp. 2018MI34, assembly GCF_016598975.1. Lineage (NCBI taxonomy): Bacteria > Pseudomonadati > Campylobacterota > Epsilonproteobacteria > Campylobacterales > Campylobacteraceae > Campylobacter > Campylobacter sp. 2018MI34. Next base: position 1,089 of record NZ_JAENKS010000047.1, on the reverse strand, counting down.
GACAAATAGAACTTAATAAAAATATTAAATATTTACCACTTAGTTTTATTGATGATACAAATAACTACACAATAAATCAACAATTAAAGATTTTAAATATAAAATATATTGCATCTGACTACCAAGTAATTTCCTTTGATCTTTTTGATACACTTTTGATAAGACCATATTCTTCGCCACAAGATGTATTTTTACATCTAGAAGAGAAATATAATTTAAAAGGTTTTGCAAAAGATAGAATTGAAGCTGAAAACAAAGCATGTATTTTATTAAATAAAAAATTGGTTAATTACGATGAAATATACGAATGTATGCCTCAGATGTATCAGTTTTTAAAAGAAAAAGAGCAAGAGTTAGAGTTTAATACTCTATATGTTAATACCGAAATGAAAATAATTTATGATTATTTTATAAATCAAGGTAAAAAAGTAATTTTAACATCTGATATGTATTATTCAGAGGATTTTTTTAAGCAATTATTAGATAAAAATGATATCAAAGGATATTATAAAATTTATATTTCCGGGGTAGTTAATAAATCAAAACATCATGGCGATTTATATCAACATATCATTGATGATTTAAAAATAAATGCAAACAATATTATACATATTGGAGATAATTATTATGCCGATTATCAACAAGCTATTAATAATGGATTGAAAGCATTATATTATGAAGCGCCTATTATGCAATTTTTTAATGCATTTCCTAGATTGAAAAAATTTTATGATGAAAATGATGATTTAACTTCGCATATAATTATAGGACTTTTATTAAAAAAATGGGTGCAAAGTAATAAAAATATAGAAAATTATTGGAAATATTTTGGATATTTTTATGGTGGACCTATTTGTTATGGTTTAAGCAAATTTATTTACGATGAAGCTATAAAGGAAGATTTAAAAGAATTTATTTTTATAGCAAGAGATGGATATACTATAAAAAAGATATTTAATTTATTGCAAAAACAATACAATACAAATATAAAAACAGCTTATGTGTATGCTTCTAGAACATTACATTTGCAGATAAATTTAGATTATTTTAGTGAGTATGCTTATCAAACTAGAGCAACTTCTTTAATTA
>NZ_JAENKS010000046.1:0-2150 GCF_016598975.1 Campylobacter sp. 2018MI34 | reverse complement strand
GAATTTATGTCTTAAAAGTAAAAACAAAAGAAGATTCTTTTAATAAATCTTTAATTTGGATTAAAGAACATTTAGAATGGCTTAAAATGATATATGCACATATTAATGCACTTGAACTTGCTTTAATAAAAAACATTAAGCCTTTAGAAGAAGAGTTATATAAAAGGGGACTTGAAAAATGGACGGGGCAAAAGAGCTCTTTTTAAAAAACACAGCAACACTTTTTGAGGTTGATCAAGTTTTAGCTTATAAGCTTAGATCTTTAGAAAATTTTTCTAGTTTTAGCATAGATAAAGAAGCTAATTTCATAAGAAATGATAATGATAAAATTTATGAAAATGTGAATGAAGAACTAAATAAAAATTTAGAACTCTTTAAAAATGATTTTTTTAAATATCCTGTTTTGTTTTTTTATGGTTTTGGAAATGGAAAACTTTATAAAATTTTATGTGAAAATAAAAATCATAAAGCTATCGTTGTATTTGAAGATGAGCTTGAAATTTTAGCTTTAGCTTTTCATCTTTTTGATTTTTCTAAAGAAATTAAAAGCGAAAAACTTATACTTTTTTATACTAAAGATCTTAACTTGGCTTCCTTAAATGCTTTATTTTCTTTTGAGTTTATAAAAAAGAGTATTAAAATTTATAATCTTCATATCCATAGTTCTTTTTATGCAAAACATTATTATGATAAAATCGAAAGCTTAAATAAAGATTTAATGGAAATTATAAGATTTGTAGTATTAAATCACGGCAATGATCCTATAGACTCTATGACAGGAATAGAACATACTTTAAATAATATTCCTAAAATGTTAAGTCATGGAATTTTTCAAGAGTTTTTAAAATCAAGGAGAGCAAAACTTGAAAATGCTATAATAGTATCAACAGGACCTTCGCTTACTAAACAACTTCCCTTACTTAAAGAGTATCAAAATAAGGTAGCTATTTTTTGTGCTGATAGTTCTTATCCAATTTTAGCCAAACACAATATTAAGCCTGATTATGTTTTGTCTTTAGAAAGAGTTGTTTTAACTTCTGAATTTTTTAATAATGATTTTGGAGATTTTGATAAGGATATACTTTTTATCTTAGCTTCTGTGGTATATAAAAAAACTATAGAATACCTAGAAAGGAATCATAGACGCTATATGATAGTGCATCGACCTTTAAATTCAGCAGGTTCTTTAAAACTTGATGAATATGGCTATCTTGGTGTAGGAATGAGCGTTGCTAATATGATTTATGAATTAATCGGCGCATTAAGATTTAAAAATGTTATTTTAATAGGGCAAGACTTAGCCTATGCTCAAAGTGGTAAAAGTCACGCTTTAGAGCATATTTTTGGAGAGCAAGGTGATGAAGTAAGAGGCGAACTTTATACTTTGGCTTATGGAGGAAAAGGAGAAGTTAGAACTCAACTTTCTTGGCAGCTTTTTAGACAACATTTTGAAAAAGATATTTTTTTTACCAAAACTAAATTAGGCATTACTACTTACAATTGCACAGAAGGTGGAGCAAGGATAGAAGGAACTATAGAAAAACCTTTTAAAGAAGTTTGCGAAGAGCTTTTAAAAGAGGATCTTTGCAAACCTTTTGAATTTCCAAAATCTTTAAGCTTAGATAAAATGAAGGAAAAATTAAAAAAGACGAAGAAAAATCTTGAAAAAAATATCAATGAGAGTGAAAATTACATTAAAAAATGTAAAAATGAACTCAAAAAATTAGACTATGAATTTAAAAAAGAGCAAAAAAATTTACAAACTCTTAGAAAAATTAAAGATAATTTACTTCAGTTTTTTAAAGAATTAAAAACATTAAAATTATTTAATGAACTTTCACAGGCTATGTATTTTCATAATGAATGTGAAGTTATAAAGTATGAAGTTTTAAATTCTTTAAAGCAAGATGAAAAATTGCTAGATTTTCTTTCTTCTCAAAATCTTTGGTTTTTGCAAATTTTAGATTATTTAAAAGCTCAAAATGAAACCATTAATAAAGCTATAAAAGAGTGGGAGATTTAAATGACCCCCTCTTTATTCTTAAAAAACCTAAATGCTCTAAATAATACTTTCTTAAAAGAAGAACTAAAGAAAATAAAATCAAATCTTAAATTTGAACTCATACAAGGTAAAGATAATTTAGATATAA
>NZ_JAENKS010000045.1:0-2298 GCF_016598975.1 Campylobacter sp. 2018MI34 | reverse complement strand
TAGTGATTATCAAGAAGCTTTAAAAATACAAAATTATCTTTCTTATAAACTTGGAAACTTGCTTATAAAACATCCTTTTACTTTTGTATTTAAAGTGAATAAGGTTTACAAAGAGTGGAGGAAAGAATGAGTAAAGAAATTCAAGATTTTATAGAAAAATTAAAAGATTGGAAAAACAATTTTATTATACAAGATTATGATTTCACAAAGTATAATTGTGAAGTTTCTGATATAGCTAAATGGCAAAAAGAATATAATGCAAATGAATTAATAAATTTTTGGAATAAAAAAATAAAAAAAGATTATTTTGAATTAAAACATCCTATATATAATGATATAGTTACTAGAGCAGTATGGAGTTGTAATTTAAATATTTTTTTTAATTGGGTGTTTTTTATAGATAAGGACAATAGATATCCTTTTTTTATAGCACAAGTTTGTTCTTGTATAAATTTTATAATCACACAAAATGCAATTTTTATATTGAATAAAGGCTGGGATGGCTTATATATTGGCACAATTAATCTATTGAAAAATTTTATAATTGATAGTAATGATTTAGAGTTGGAGTATAAAAATATTAATTTTGGATTTACACTTCAAAATATACGACCAGGACATTTTTTTAGTCATTTTTTAAATAATTTTATTAATATAAAAAATAAAAAAAATATTTATATGGAAAATATTTTTTTTAAGCCAAAATATATGAATAACTTATTTACAAAGCAACAAGATATTGTATATTTTTATCCAACAACTTTAATGAATACAAATTTAAATAAAGCGTATAACTATGTTCTTCAAGAATCTCTTGAAGATTATGATATCCTTGTAGAAAAAGATAATTTAAAACAAGAATATGATTTAATTATTTGGTTTGGATTACCCGGGGAAAGAAGAGCTTGGCTTGAACAAGTGCAAGGAACTGTAAATATATTAAAACATCTTAATAAATATTTTAAAAAAATAAAAGTTTATATAGATGGTATGACTGCTTATGATGGAGAAAGACAAGATTTTCCTGAAAATAAAATACTTTTTAACAAAGTTGTAAATGCTGTACAAGAATTATTTTTAAAAGAATATCATAAGAAAATAGTTTTTATTTTTGAAGAGCTTCAAGAATTAAACAATGATTTTATTGCAGATGAAAAAAGATTTATCGTTTTTAAATCTTTAGCGGGATATGATTATAGAACTAAAATTTGCTATTGTAGTGATTGTGATATTGCTATAAGTGATGGCGGAACTACGACTTTAACACCTTTTAATTTTTGCAAAAAACCAGGGATTATATTTTATGGTGATACTTCTTCATTGACAGTTGGTTATGCGAAATCATTAATACAAAATAATTTTCAAAAATTATTTGATCAAACTTTATTAAAACAAGTAAATAGAAAAAACCATTTAATTTATGATTATCATATTCCACCAGAGCATATTTATAATCTTACAGCTGAAGTATTAGAAAAACTTAGTGCAGCGGGTAAATTAAAGATTAAAAATCTTAAAATGCATCGTCTTGATGTTCCATTGGTAGATCTTATAGTTAAACAATATGAGCTAGAAACAAAATTTAATATAAAGCTTCCTATAGAAAATGTAGCTTTATTTAGTGAACTTGATAAGAAAATTGATTCTTTAGTTCTCAATAATACTATTATTAACAATGCTAACAATACAACTTTATCTATACAAAATAAAGATCAATATATTCTTAATTTAGAGCAAAATATTCAAAATTTAAATCATCAAATTTTATTTAAAACAGCCAAATTTCGTATCCAAAACCACCTATCATACAAACTAGGACAAGCTTTAATTGCTAATTCAAGAAGTATATTAGGCTATATAAGAATGCCTTTTGTATTATCTTATATCAAAGATAAACATAGATTTGAAAAAGAAGTTTATAGGAAAAAAATAAAAGAAAATCCAAAACTAGCTTTACCTCCATTAGAAAGTTATCCTGATTATAATGAGGCTTTAAAAGAAAAAGAATGTTTTACTTATAAACTAGGACAAGCTTTAATACAAGCTGATAAAGAGTGGTATAAAGGCGGATATATTAAATTTTATTTCAAAGATGTGCCTAGATTGAAGCGAGAGTTTAGAAAGAAATAGTTTTTATAAATAAACTATATTCTTTATGGAATATAGTTTTTATTATTAAATTTTACTAAATTGAGCTATTAAAGTATCAGTAGCTCCTAAAGATGCTAAAGTTTGTTCATAAGCATTTTGCAAGATAGGGTTATCTATAAAATTTCCCCAATGCTTATCACCCGCAGG
>NZ_JAENKS010000044.1:0-2368 GCF_016598975.1 Campylobacter sp. 2018MI34 | reverse complement strand
TAAATTAGATATTTTTTAATAAGAAGTAAAAGATATTTATTACATATTATTATAAAAACAAATAGTAAAAGATATCCATTTAAGTAAGTTAAGGTTATTATGTTAAATTAAAAAATGATATAAAAAGTGTGAGGGGTATTTTAAAAAAATATGTAACTATCTCTAAATAATTTTAGCAAAAATCCCAAATAATAGCTCCTTAAAGCATATAAAAATAACTTTTTATCTTTCCTAATTTAAATTGTAAAATATCCCAAATATCCTAAAATGTTTTTATCCCAAGATAGTGATTAAATGCTGTTTAAAAGGCAGATAAAATCGAGGTTTGATTTTAAATTTTATATCCCAAAAATGTTTTTTGCTCTCTAGGATAGTTATATTTTTACTTAAAATAAGTTTATATTTTATTTTTTATATAACTATCCTTATAAAACACTATATAATCATAATTTAACCACTTTTTATATAAAAATAGTATGTAACTATCTATAGTTTTAAGTTTTGGAAGATAGTTACATAGAAAACTTAATATTATTGTAAAATTAGATAATTATTTTATGGAGCACATAATGAATAAAATTGATAAAATCGCCAATTTTTTAAATAGTAAATCTAAAAAGTGTTTAGCTATAAATGGATCTTGGGGTATAGGTAAAACATATCTTTGGAAACAAGTTGAAAAAGAAATTACCTTAAACTTTGATAATAAAAAAGTCATTTATATAGATCTTTTTGGTAAAGAAAACTACAAACAAATATTAGAAGAAATAATTTTAAAGCTACATGGAAATTACAATAAAATTATAAATATTTTTACACAAATTGCTTTTAGGATTGCTAAATTTAAATCTGCTGGAATAGTCGATATTAATTCTGGTGCTATTTTTTCTTTTTTAAAGAAAGAAGATTTTAAAAATATTATTGTGTGTTTTGATAATATAGAAAGAAGATCTGATAAACTTTCTTTAAAAGAAATTCTAGGACTTGTAAATTTACTCAAAGAAGATAAAGAATGTAATGTTGTTATGATTTTTCATATAGATGAATTAGAAGAACAAAACAATAATTTAACTGCAAACAACAAAGAAGAAGCTAAACAAGGTAATAGTGAAAACTGGTACCAAACTTACAAAGAAAAAGTTATCGATTATGAGATTAATATAGATGATAATAGCGAAGTGGCTAAGAATATTATTTCTAATAAAATAGAATGTGATAAAGAAATACAAAATATAATTTTTGAATGTTATCAAAATTCATGTAATAATAATTTACGATTACTATTACGCTTTATAGAACATATAATTTATTTTAATAAATAATGCTTTATGAAAATCAAAAAAGAAGATTATAGTAATGAAATATTTTTTGGCGGACTGAAAATGTATTATGATATTTTGTTAAATCATATCAAAAAATATTATTCTTATAATACTAATGAAAACCAATCTCGAACTATATTAAAAAATATTTTGAAGATCTTTGTTATTTAAATCAAGATGATTTAGATAATTTGAAATTTCATTTTGAAAGTGACTTAAAAGAAGAGGCTAGAATTTATTTTGATAAATGTAGAGATAAATATTTATATAGTAATTTAAATGATATAGATTTTGCAAAGTATATAAAAGATTTGTTTCCAAAATTTAAAAATTATATATACGGCAATGGAGCTTATTCTTCTATTTCTTACTATCAATATTTTTTTATTATTTACAAAAAAATAACAGGCAAAGAATTAAATTGTAAAAAAGATATTGAAAAATTTGTTATTAAAGAATTGGTCGAATATAAAATTAATATATCAGACCGCTATGATCCATTTTATAGTGATATTTATCAACAGATAGAAGAAATGATAGAGGAAAATGAAGAATATAAAAATTATTATAAAGAATTGCAAAATGAAAAATATCAAAATATAGATATTGATTTATTTTTAGACAATCTTTCATCGGATGAAATTAGAGAAACATTTTATTCTGATACAATTAAGCAATATAACGATTTTGAAATTGAAAGCATAGTAAAGTCTTTTCAAGCAAATAGTGATTTTTATCATGAATTTTTTATCTTTTTTTCTAGTGCAATGGATGTAAAAAAACAAGAAGAATATGATCGTAATGATAATTTATTTCAAGCCTATTTAGATTTTTTAGAATTAGATGAAAATAAAATTAAAAAGGAAAAAATTCTTAAAACTCTTGAGCGTCAAGAGCATAATTGTTTTTTATTGCAAATACTTAAAACCTAACCTTTCAAAATAAAATATTTTCTTTGCTTTTTAATATTTTGTTTTGTGTTTAAATTCTTTGAAATTAAAACAAATTATTAAAATGCAAATGCAAGAAGTGATTGAAAAGCTAAA
>NZ_JAENKS010000043.1:0-3062 GCF_016598975.1 Campylobacter sp. 2018MI34 | reverse complement strand
ATATAAAATAATTTTTAAAATAAAAAGTTATTGTTAAAGTTTATTTTATAATTAAATCTTAAATTCATAAAAGCAATATCATTTTATTTAAAAAATGATTAATATGATTATAGTGTTTAAATAATTATTTTTTATATCAAAGTTAAATATTTAATTTGTTTTTAGAATCTTTGTGAGTTTTAATATATTTGAAATTAAAAATTCTTTTTTTGCTAATTTTGAATTTGTTTTAATTTCATATTCTGTATTTAATAAGACATTAAAAATTTCTTTGTATTGTTTAAGTTTAATGCTAAATGCCAAAGAGCTTAAATTTGATCCAACTTTTAAAGGAGGCGTGAATCCAAAAAGTTCTTTAAAATCTATTTTTCCGTGAATTTTGGAGTAGATTAAAATTTTAAATAATTTATAAAAATTATTATTTAAAGAATTGATAAAAGCCATTTCGTTAAAATTTTCTAAAATATTTTCAAGATCTTTTTTTATATCTTGTTTTTTTACTAATTTTTCAAAAAAATCATCAAAATTTCCTGTGTTTAAAGCATAGCAATAGGTTTGAATGGTTTGTTCATTTACTTTTAAATTTTGAAATTTATTAAGTTCGTTTGCTGCTAAATATAAATTTTCATCAAAACTTTGAAGCAGGGTGTAAAGAGCATTGCTGGTGATATCAATATTGAGTTTTTTTGCTTTCATATCTAAAAGCTCTATTCCTTCTTTAGTGTTGCCGATTTTGAAAAATCTTACAAAATTATTTTCAAAGATTTTTTCTAGCTCATTTTGCCTGCTTGATTCATCATAAAATTCTAAAAGGAAAAAATTATCTGCATTATTTTTACAAAGTTCTATTAAAAATTTTAATTCTTTTGTATTTGGCTTTTTACTGCATTTGATTTCTAAGAGTTTCTTTTCGCTAAAAAGAGAATTTAAAGATAAAAAATCACTACATTTTGAAAAATTGTATTCTTCGAAATAGATTTTTAAAATTTCATCATTTGGATATTTTTCTTTAATAAGCTCTGAGAAAAATTCAATTTGAAAATTATCAGCCCCATAAAGAAAAAAGAAATTTGGAAAATTAGCCGTGTTTAAAAGAAGTTGCAAATCTTTTTTATACATAAAAATCCATTAATTTTCTAAAATTTTTGTAATTTTACCAAAAATTTTTGCCATAATAATATCAACTTCCTCAATACGTACTTGAACTTTTTGAAGTAAATTTACTTTGGCATTTTTAAGTATGATGTTAGCACCTTTGATTTCATCTTCTAGTTTTGCGATAATTACATTTTCATTTTCTATGATAAGTGCTTGGAATTCTTTTCCTTTATTTTTATCAGCCCATCTGGCAAATTTTCTATCCATAAAATCAAAAGCAACTTTATCGGCTTCTCTTTCTAATACGCTTAAATTTTCGCAAGTGCTTTGAATGTTTAATAATAAATAATTAAACAATTTATTGTCTTTTTTAAGTTTTGCTTTTAAAAGTCTATGAAGTATTAAATCAGAATAACGCCTTATAGGACTTGTAAAATGAGAGTATTTATTAAATCCTAAGCCAAAATGCCCCATATTAACACTTGAATATTCTGCCTTTTTTTGAGCTTTGATGATGAGTTTGTCTATTTCTTCTCTTAAGTTTAATTCTTCTGCTAAAGCTTGTATATTTTTAATCATTTCACTAAGATTTGCTTTGTATTCTACATCTATACCAAGACTTTGAATTTCTTTTAAAAGTTTTAGAATTTTTTTATGATCAGCACTTAAGTGATTTCTAAAGATTCCTATATCATCTAAAAGACTTGCAGCAGCTTTGTTGGCTAATAACATACAATCTTCTATTAAATTGTGTGAAGGGGTATCTTTTTCGTATGAAGTTGATTTAAGACTTAAGTCATCATTAAGGCTCATTCTTAATTCTTCTGTTTTAAATTCAAAAGCATTTTTAAGACGCTTTTTTCTTATGATTTTTGTAATTTCATAAAGCTTATAAAGCCACGAAAGTTCTTTTAAATCGGGTTTTTTTATCAAAATTTCATCTACTTCATCATAATTAAAACGGCGTTTTGAATTAATAATAGCTTCAAAAAGTTCTTCTTTTACAACTTTGTAATTTTCATCTAGGGTAATTTTAAAACAAAATACAAGTCTATCTTCTAAGGGTTTTAAAGAGCAAATGTTTTCACTTAAAGTTTGTGGAAGCATAGGTACAGCAATATGTGGAAAATATATAGAAAAACCACGACTTCTAGCTTCTTTGTCAATAGCCCCATAAGCAAAAACGTATTCGCTTACATCAGCAATTGCTACATAAAGTTCTTTTTTTTCTTTATCAAAATAAATTGCATCATCAAAATCTTTTGCGTGGATAGGATCTATGGTGCAAAAGGAGAGCATTCTTAAATCAATACGATTTTCATACATACTTGCATCGACAAGATCTCCATAAGAATTTGCTTCTTTTATGCAATTATCATTAAAACAAGAATTTTTGTTAAAAAGATTTAAAGAAATTTTTTCATCAATATTTTCATCATCAATATGACCTAAAACTTCTGTTATGCTGTTGTTATGATTTTCTATTTTTAAAATTGTTCCTAAGGGTAGAGCTTTTAGAGATTTTTGGGAAGCTTTTAAAGCTATACTAAGTCCTGTTTTTATATTCATCCCTAAAATAGCTTCGCCATATTTTTTAGTAATAACTAAAGAGGTTTCATTGGCTCTTTTTAAAATCAAAATAACTTTTGCTTTAGGACGCTTCTTTTTTAAGGGAAGTAATTTAGCTACAACTATATCTTTATAATTGGCTCCTTTTAAATTTTTATTTTCAATCAATAAATCTTGCTTGTAATTTTCATCAAAGCATTTTAAAAATCCTGTGCCCTTGTTTGAAATATCAAGCACTCCGAAGACATAACCATTATTAAGATAAAATTTATTTTTATGTTCTTTTATGATATTGTTTGCTAAAAGTTCTCTTAGAATTTGTTTAAATTCATTATTTACTTCATTAGCTTTGATTCCATAATTTAAATGATTTAGAAATTCTTTCACTTTTTTAC
>NZ_JAENKS010000042.1:0-3120 GCF_016598975.1 Campylobacter sp. 2018MI34 | reverse complement strand
GTTTTTATTTTATAAATATAAAATTAATATTAAAAATATCTAAAAGTTTTCTTAATATAACTTTAAGAAAATTTTTTTTATCATTACGCATAATCTATGATTTGGATTTATTATTCTTTTTTTTATTTCTTTTTATAACAAATAAATTAAATTTAAACTATAAGGAGGTTGATAATGAGCCATAGTTTATTTAAAAAAGAAATATTAACGGGGGGGGGGGATTGAAAAAAGTCATTCTCATTCATCTTCAAAAAGATTAGTTCTTTCTTTAGTTACAATCTCTTTTTTAAGTTCTTATTCTTATGCTACAGCTAATGTAGAAACTTATAGTGATAATAGCGATAATTCACCTAGTTTTTATAGTTCGCAAAATGGAACAAGCACTAATATAAATACATCGCAAAATTCAACTCATACTATAAGTGGAAGTAATAATACTCTTACTATAACAAGCAGTGGTTCGGTTACAATTTCTAGTCCTACTAGCAATGGAAATAAAAACAAGCAAGCTATTCTTTTCCAAGCAAGCTCTTCTACTTCTACCTTTTTAAACCAAGGAACCCTTCAAGGTGGAGGTAATACTGCTAGTGTTCAAGTTAGTGCTAGTGGTTCAAATGGTGTTACTATAGAAAGCTTTGAAAATACTGGCACTATAGGAAATGGTGTTTCTAAATTTGGTATCACAGTTTGGGGAAAAGATGGATCTAAATCTACAATCAATAATTTTAGCAATAGCGGAACTATTCATTCAAAAAATGAAGCTATATATTTTAATAATGCTGATATTCAAACTTTTAACAATAGTGGAACTATTAAAAGTAACTCTCATCAAGGAGTAAGCTTAAAGAGTGGATCAACTATAGAAACTTTTAACAATAGTGGAATTATTCAAAGTAGTAATTATGGAGTAAATATAGAAAATGGAGCAGCTATAAATACTTTTACTAATGAAAGTAGCGGAAGTATTATTGCTTCTAGTGCTAGTGCTAATGCTATAAATTTTGCACAAGGAACTTCAACTTCTACTTTTTTAAATCAAGGAACCATTCAAGGTGGAAGTAGTACAGCTAGTATAAATATGGGAGAAAGTGGTTCAAATGGTGTTACCATAGAAAGCTTTGAAAATACTGGCACTATAGGAAATGGTGTTTCTAAATTTGGTATCACAGTTTGGGGAAAAGATGGATCTAAATCTACAATCAATAATTTTAGCAATAGTGGAACTATTCATTCAAAAAATGGTGAAAGTATTTATCTTGGTAATACTGAAATTAAAACTTTTAGTAATAGTGGAACTATTAAAAGTAATAGCGGAAAAGGTGTAAATGTATCAAGTGGTTCAAGTATAGAGAATTTTAGCAATAGTGGAACCATTCAAGGTGGAAGTAATGCTGCTAGTGTTAGTATAGGAGATAGTAGTAGCGGTGGTGTTACTATAGAAAGCTTTGAAAATACTGGCATTATAGGAAATGGTGCTTCTAAATTTGGTATAACATTTTGGGGAACAAACAGTAATAAATCTACAATCAATAATTTTAGCAATAGTGGAACTATAAGTTCAAACAATGGTGAAGCTATTTATCTTGGTAAAACTGAGATTAAAACTTTTAATAATAGCGGTTTAATTTCTGGTATTAAAGGTTTAAATTTAAGTGTGGGTATTATAAATAATTTTACCAATAAAGGAACTATAGAATCAACTAGTGACAACGCATTTACTGGAGCTATTTATCTTATGACTCAATATAATAGCACTTCCACTATTGATAATTTAACCAATGAAGGTCTTATTAAATCAAAATCTCAAGGTATCTCAGCAGAAGCTGGAAATAAAATTAATACTATTATTAATAAAGGCACTATAGAAGCTGATTTAAATGGTATAACTTTTTTTGATCATGGTGGTTCTAGCGGCAATACTATGGAACTAGGAAGAATTATCCTAGAAAAAGGTAGTAGCATTAAAGCTGGAAATAATGGTATTAATATAGATGGAACCTCTAAAGATATAGAAGCTGAAGCTATTGAAGTTCAAAGTGGTGCTGTTGTAGAAGGTGGTAATTCTGGTATTTATATAGGAGGTGGAAAAGAGATTGATACTCAAATCACTATTTCAGGATCAGTTACAGGTGGAACTGCTGGTATAGTTAATGAAGGTGTTATAGGTAGTAGTAGCTCTAGTGAAGATGGTAGCACAGGAGGTATTATCATCTCAGGTGGTAGTGTTAGCTCTTCAAGTGGAGGTTCTGGTATAGTAAATCAAGGTAATGGTTCTATTAGTGGTGAAATCAAAGTAGAAAGTGGAGGTTCTATTGAAGGTGGTATTACTAATACAGGTAATGGAAGTATTACAGGATCTATTACTGTAGAAAGTGGCGGTAAGCTTGATTCCATTACTAACACCTCTACTTCTGATACAGGTATAAGTGGATCTATTACTAATAATAGTGATAACAATCTTGAAATTTCAAATGGAGAAGGTGCAACCATAGGTGGAGGTATTGTTAATAATGGCAATGCTGATTTAATTATTTCAAATTCAGGCTCAGTAGGTAAAGATGAAAATGGTAACACAGTTACTAATAATGGAAATGGTAGTGTTGGAATTAAAGATTGGGTAGTAAGTACTGATAAAAACACAGGTAAATTAGAAACTGTAGTTGTAGGTGGAAGTGGAGCTTCTAATGTAAAAGTAGATAACATAACCGTTGATCAAAGCAATGTTAATCTTGATGAATTAGGCAATATAAATAATATTATCACAGGAGTAAATCAAGGCAATATTGGCAATATTGGAACTAATGGTGGAGGAGAAATATCTTTAAATTATGATCCATTAACAGGAAAGCTTACTACAGATTTTAACCTTAATGCCTCTATATCAGGCGCAACCTTTAGATCTTTAATCTCTACAACTTCAAGAAGATCAACCTTTATTGATAATGTTATGGGTAATTCTATGCAAAGCTTTACTTTAAGCTCTTCAAGTAAATCTCAAAGAATGGCTATGCAAGAAAAAGGTAATTTATACTCTGATGCAAGTGATTATATAAAGAGTGATTTTAAAAATGCTTCTTATGGAATGAATAAAGAACACTCTTTATTTATACTTCCTTATAC
>NZ_JAENKS010000041.1:0-3980 GCF_016598975.1 Campylobacter sp. 2018MI34 | reverse complement strand
AAAATCATTAAATAACCAATGAAAATTATCTTAAGTACTAAAGTTTTGATGATGTAAAATTAAACAGATACTTTGATAGAATATATAGACTAGAAAATTATAAAATTGTATTTATCACAATTATTTAAATTGCAAATTTTATAAACTTGTAATCATTATGAAAGTTATTCATATATAAGCATATAAATAAAATACTTTATCTTATATTCTTGCTTGTATTTTATCTAATTTTTCTAATCAATAATAAATAAATAATTCTTAACTTAAAAATATTTTAAGTTAAGAATTATTCTAATCATACTAATACAAATTCCATTTTATAAAAAATGTCTTTATATAAAGGATTTAAAGAATGAAGCATTACTCCATTATCTTGTTTGAAAACTTGTTTGATAAAAAGTCCATCTCTTATGTTAATCACACAAATGCTTTTATTTTTAAGCTCTTTTCTTTAAAAGCTTATAAATAACTTCTATCTTTAATTAGTGATTCCATACTCTCTCCATAACAAGTCATAAACTCACAATTTTACTTCCAAAGAAGCTTAATAGTTTTTTATCTATGATAAGTTTAGAATAATCTATTAAATCATTAATTCCACCTCCACCCAAACTTACATTTGTTTTATAAAGTTTTAAAATCTTATATTTATTTTCACTTTCTAATTGAACTTTTGGAGAGTTTTTATAAAAGAAATAATTTATACTTATATTTCTTTCTTGCAAGAAGTTTAATATTTGTGAATAAGAAATGGAATTTCTAAATTTCATAGAATTAAAAGTATCAGGATTAATTCCTAATTCTTGTGCTATATCTTTTGTTTTTAATTCACGCTTACCTTCGCTTGCAAGTATATCTTTTAGCTTTTCAATCACTTCTTGCATTTGCATTTTAATAATTTGTTTTAATTTCAAAGAATTTAAACACAAAACAAAATATTAAAAAGCAAAGAAAATATTTTATTTTGAAAGGTTAGGTTTTAAGTTAAAATTTAAAAGATTTTAAATAAAAATATACTTAAATTTTGCATTATAAATCAAGTGGAAAGTATAGGCTTTGACTTGTAAAGCAGTTTTATGGATAATTTATTAAAGATAAATGTTTACGCAATTAAAAATATAAATTTAATTTTTAATTTAAAAAGCTATAAAGAAATTTGTAAAAAATATAAAATTAAACATTTTTTATTTAAGATTTACAATAGTATTTATAGAAAAAAATTAAATTAAAACCTTTTTATATTTGAAATAGTGTTTTGTGTAAAATAATTTATGATTATTTATTTCAATTTAATTATTTTTATGAAAATTTTATGGCTTTGGAAATAATAAAAGTTAAATTTTATTTTTAAATGATTTTAGTTTTATTTTGTTAAAAAGTATTTATTTTAATATCTAAAAATATTATAGCATTTAAATGAAGTATTTAAAATAAAACCGAAAGTATAAATAATTCTAAAAGATAAATTGAAATAAAAAACAATTTTAAAGTATAAAAAGCCTATCAAAAGATAGGCTTAAAAAGTTTTTAGAATTTGTAAAGAGCTTGAAGTCTTACAGTGCTGTGATCTGCATTACCAGCATTTTTTCTATCAACATTTAAGTATGAGTAGAATGCTGAGAAGTCAAGTTTTGGAGAGTATTTGTAATCTACTCTTGCAACTGCTTCCATTTTATCTCCACCTATACCAGCAATATTAGATTTAGTTCCACCATAAACGAAATCTCCACCTACGCGTACAGTTTCATTAAAAGTATAGCCAGCTGTTATATAACCAAAAGTATTTTGACCAGCATGATCTCCAGTTAATTTAGAGCCTGATGTATAGAAAATTTCTTCACCAGCAAGTAAAGAACCTAAATTTCCTTGATCTTCAATAACAGTTAAAGTAGCACCATCTTTTTTACCATAGTATAGACCACCAAGTGTAGCATCCCAGCCACCAAATTCAACAGTTCCTCTTAAGGCAAAGAAGTTATTGTTTTTACCATCTACAAGCTGTTTTTTAAGTGTGCTATCCATAGAGTTTCCTAAGTAAGCACCTTCTAAAGTCCATTTTGCTCCATCAAATATAGTTGTGCTATAAGCTACATCAAGAGCATATAAGAATGCATTATCAGGCATATAAGCTAACCATAATTGAGAGTTGATGTCTCCACCGAAAACACTATAGCTTGCAAGTGCAGCAGCACCATAAATATTTTTACTCCAATTTAAAAATTCAGAAGCATCACTATCACCATTTTCATAAGTGCCATTAGCTTGAATTATTGTTGTATCTCTGTTTGCGTTTGTGCTGTCTACAGCAAAAGCAGCTAAAGTGATACCATCTATGCTATTATTTACTACTTTGATACCTGTTCCAACTAAACCATCAATACCATTGTCAGTCCAGATAGTATTTAGTTGTTGTCTACCTGCGATTACACTTGTAGCAAAATCATCATTCGTATAGGTTAAGTATAATTGACGAACGCTAAGTCCTTTGTCTGTGCTACTTATATTATCTGTTCCAAAGCCACCATCTGCAGCATTGTAATCAAGTTGCATAAAAGCTTTGAAATTATCAGCTATAGCAGCATTAAAATTGATTTGTGCTCTATATTTGTGCAATTGTCTAGATGTATTAAGTCTCTCTTTATCCTGTGTAAATTTTTTATCAAATGTTCCAGTATCATATCTATATCTTAAAACCCCAGATACATCAACATCTTTAAGTACTTCTTCTAAAGGAGCAGCATTTGCTACTGAAAAAGCGCCTGCAGCCATAGCTGCTACTAAACTAAGTTTAACTAGTTTCATAAAATTTCTCCTTATTTAAATATCTACGCTAGCAATTGTATCATAAAAAAGTGTTATATTTTCTTAATATATACTTAAATGATAGTTAAATTTATAATAAATACTCCATATATAAACAAACGCTCAAAAATTTTGAGCGTTATTTTTCTAAGGAGTTTAAGATTTATGAAGTTTTATATTAGTTTAATGTAAGAAGTATAAAATTTAAAAGTTAATGATAAGTAATTAAGTGTATAATTAAAATGCCGATATTAATTAATCATATTAAAAGGAGTTAATATGCAAATAAACGCGTATTCTAATGTAGCTGTACAGATTAATAACAATAAACTTAGTTCTCAAACAAGAGAGAGTAATACTCAAAGTGCAAATTCTAGCAAAAATGTAGATAAAAAAGTCCTTGAGCAACTTAGTGCCATAGGTGGCAAAGGAATGAGTGCAATATATTTGGCTGAATTTGAACAACAAGCTTTTAATGCTGTTAGTGGTAGCATAAGTGCTCAAAATGGAGTTTTTGATCTTTTTAATCAAGATAATCTTAGTAAAGCGCAAGGAATTCTTTCAGGGTTAGATTTTGCTTCTATAGGATATTTTGGAAAAAATCCATTAGATATGAATTCAAGTGAATTAGAGGATTTGCTTAGTGAAAATGGTTTTTTTGGTGTGCAAAATACTGCAGATCGTATAGCTGACTTTGTGATACAGGGTGCAGGAGATGATGTAGAGAAGCTAAAAAAAGGCATAGAAGGGATGCAAAGAGGTTTTGAAGAAGCTTCAAATTTATGGGGTGGAAAGTTGCCACAGATTAGTCAAGACACTATGGATAAGGCCTTAGAAAAGGTTAATCAACGTTTAGATGAGCTTGGCGGAAAAACTTTAGATATCCAAATTTAATAACTTAGCCAAATTTTGGCTAAGTATTTAGTCAAAACTTTTAAATTCTTACCATCAATTTTTATAGTTAATATTTTTAAATTCTTTGCAATTTTACTCAATAATCATTGTTTTATATTTTTTGGCTTTTGTTTTATTAAACAAAAATTCTAAAAACCTATAAAGCTTTAATTCAATTTAAGCTAAAACAATAAGTATAAATAATAAGTATAAGCTATATAGATATAGTATATAAGAATAAATTTAATTATTAAAGATAAAAATTTAAACACTCAATAAAGGAG
>NZ_JAENKS010000040.1:0-5386 GCF_016598975.1 Campylobacter sp. 2018MI34 | reverse complement strand
TATATAAAATAATAAAAAATATATAAAACAAATAGAAAGTTAAAATATAAAATAATAAAAATAACATATAGTTTATAAAGCAATATAAAATAAATACAAATAATAATTAAAAAGCAATACAAAAATAAAACTACATACAAAAAAAGAAAAAACTTTAAATTTGAATTTTTATAAAAAATGATTAATGTGATTATATAATGTTTAAATAATTATTTTTTATATTAAAGTTAAACATTTAATTTGTTTTTAGAATTAATATATTTAACTTTATCTTAAAAGAATTATCATTTTGTTGAAATAAGATAGACATTTTAAGATTTTTATTTTAGATAGAAATATAAATTTATAGGTTTTAAAATCTATTTAAGCTTTTTACTAGGGTATTTAGTTGTGTAATTTTTATTAAAATTGATAAAAATATATAAAATATTATAAATAAAAAATTTTTTTATTTATAATAAAATTGATTTTAAATTAAGGCGTATTTTAAAACTTCATCAAAACTATCAACAGCGATAATTTGCATGTTGTTAAGAACTTCTTCAGGTATATCTTTTAAATCTCTTTCGTAATTTTTCTTAGGGATTAAAGCGGTTTTAATTTCTGCTTTATAAGCTGCTATTAATTTTTCTTTAAGTCCTCCTATAGGCAAGACTTTTCCACTAAGATCAATTTCTCCTGTCATAGCAACATCGCATTTTACTTTTTTTCCACTAAATATAGAAGCAATTGCTGTGCTAATTGTTATACCTGCACTTGGTCCATCTTTTGGAGTGGCACCATCTGGAACGTGAATGTGTAAATTATATTGATTGTAAATACTTTCTTTTGTGTTATAAAACATTTTTTGAGAGATTTTTAATTTTTTTTCATCAATTAAAACTTTTATTACACTAAATGCTATTTTAGCGGATTCTTTCATCACATCTCCTAAACTTCCTGTTAGGATGAGTTCTCCTTTGCCTTTAATTTTAATGATTTCAACTTTTAAGACATCTCCACCTACTGGAGTCCAAGCAAGTCCATTAACTTGACCAATTTGATCTTTTTGTTCTCGTTTTTGAATTTCATATACTTTTTTATCTAAAAATTCTTTAAGATTCTTTTGATTGATATTTACTTTTTTAATATTTTCTAAGAGAAGTTTTTTTGCACTTTTGCGACAAAGTTCAGCGATTTTGCGTCTTAAATTCCTTACGCCTGATTCTCTAGTATATTCATTGATTATGAGTTCTATTGTGCTATCATTGATATTTAGTTCATTACTTTTAAGACCGTGTTTTTTGATTTCACTAGGTATAAGGTATTTTTTAGCAATTTGGAATTTTTCATTAGGTGTATACGAACTTAATTCTATAAATTCCATTCTATCTCTTAAAGGACCAGGAATATTGCTAATATCATTAGCAGTTGCAATAAAAATAATTTTACTTAAATCTATATTAAAATTAAGATAATAATCTCTAAATTTGGTATTTTGCTCAGGATCTAAAATTTCAAGCAAAACAGCACTTGGATCGCCTCTAAAATTTCTATTTAACTTATCAATTTCATCTAAAACAACTATAGGGTTGATCTGTTTAGCTTCTATAAGTCCTTGAACAATGCGTCCTGGCATTGCTCCTATATAAGTTCTTCTATGTCCTCTTAACTCATTAACATCTTCAAGCCCCCCTAGTGCAATACGCACCAATTCTCTTTTTAAAGCTCTTGCAACTGAATTAGCCAAAGAAGTCTTTCCAACACCTGGAGGACCATATAGGCAAAGAATCACTTTAGCTCCGTCTTTATCAGCAATTTTACGTTTTTCTAAGAGTTCTCTTACGGCAAAATACTCTTCAATTCTTTCTTTAGGTTTGTTAAGAGCATAATGATCAAGGTTTAATTGCTTGGAAACTTCTTTAATATCAAGTTTTCTTTTTGATATTTTTTCAAAAGGTATATCAAGGGCAGTTTCAATATAGGTTTGTATCATAGAAGCTTCTGAATTATCTTGATGAATTCTTTCAAATTTTTCTATTTGTTTTTTAATTTCTTTGTAGCTATCTTCATAAATGTATTTCTTTTTAAGCTCTAGTTTTTTGTAATATTCTTTTATTTCATCTTCTTTTTGCGTATCGCTACCGAGTTCTTTTTGAATTTGTCTTAGTTGTTCTTTTAAAAAATATTCTTTATTGACTTTATCAATACGTGAATGAACTTTATTTTTAATTTCTTTTTGAATTTTATTTGTTTCAATTTCTTGAGCTATAAGATCTATTAATTGTAAAAGTTTATTTTCAAGACTAGTTTGAATAAAAAATTCATATGCTTTTTGTTTTTTGATGCGTATAGTATTTAAAATCAAATCACAAATTCTTGATGCATCAGTCCCTTCTTCTATAGTTCTTAAAAGATCGGGAGAAAAATAATGACTAATATTAGTTAAAATTTTAATTTTTTCTTTTAAAACATTAAGCAGAGCTTCTTGTTTCGCTTCTTCTAAAAAATCTTCTCGTATAAGTTCTATCTCAGCTTCCAAAGGTTTATTTGAGATTTGTTTTATTATTCTTCCTTTAGCATAGCCTTGAAATAATATTTTAACGCGTCCATCTGGTAAAGGAACCTTTCTCATAATCGTTCCA
Organism: Campylobacter sp. 2018MI34; assembly: GCF_016598975.1. Lineage (NCBI taxonomy): Bacteria > Pseudomonadati > Campylobacterota > Epsilonproteobacteria > Campylobacterales > Campylobacteraceae > Campylobacter > Campylobacter sp. 2018MI34. The sequence goes on along the minus strand of NZ_JAENKS010000040.1, from coordinate 2,762 downwards.
ATTACCCCGCAATCAAAAATTTCATCAAAATTTCTTCCATTGCCAAATTTTGATGGAGCGACAAAAAGCATTGTTTCATTTTTTATTGCTAATTCTAAAGCTTTCATATTTTGGGAGTCATTTATAAAAATAGGTGTAATCATAAAAGGATATAAAAATAATTCATCTTCAACTAAAACAGGAAGTATAGCTGGATAATTTTGAATTTCTTCAATTTGCATTTTCTTTCCTTAAAAACTTTCAAATATACTTCTATACCAAGGAAGTTCTGGTTTTATGATACTTTTATGGAAAAATTCAGAATGTTCGATACGATCTTTGTAAATTTCATAACTTTGTTTTCTATCTAATCTTTTGTAAAGATCTTTTATCGTATCATCTAGATAAAAAATAGCAAGATTAAATTTTGTAAGCATGGTTTGCACTAGTGGTTTGTATTCTGTATAAGGATATTTTTTAAGAAAATTATCTATTTCTTTTTGACTTTCCAACATTAAAGCTTGATTTCTATTTGGTTGAGAAAAAGCATCAAATTTTGCTTTAATTTTTAAATAATGAATATAATCGATATTTTGAGAAGTACCAAATTTTTTATTGTACTCGTCAAGATAAAAATCTGCTAATTGATATTCTTCTTCATCAATATGAGCTTGTGCAAGAATGATAAGTACGGTTTCAAGTAAAGGATCTGAGATATGTTCGCTTGCCATACCATTATAATGAGTATCAGCTTTTTCTAAATCCTTATCTTTTAAATCTTTAATAATCAGATCATACCATTCTTTGGCATTTAGATTATAAAGCTCATTGGAATTTTTGACACTACAAGCACTAAAAAAAAGGCTTAAAATAAAAACTAATAATAAAATATTTTTTTTCATCATAATATAAATTCTATATCCTGTTAAATTTTTGCTATAATTCTAATCATTTTATAATTATTTTTTTATTAATTATAATAAAATTAGATAAACAATTTTAATTTTTTTGGAATTATTATTGCTTATTTATGTTAGAATATCCGAAGTTAAACTTGAGGAGAAAAAATGACCCTGGCTGTTAAATGTCCTATATTAGGTTTTGAAGAAACTAAAAATATGGAATTTTCAACTATCGATGAAGTATTTGTAAGATTAAAAAGTCTTGATGGTAAAGAATTTTCTTTTGTTCTTATTAATCCTTATTTAATTCGTCCTGATTATGAATTTGATATTCCAACCTATTACCAAGAATTACTTGCGTTAAATCCCCAATCAAACATGAAAGTTTATAATATAGTAGCTATAAGTGATACTATAGAAGATTCAACTGTTAATTTTTTAGCCCCAGTGGTGATGAATTTAGATAATAATAGTATGGTTCAAGTTATTTTAGATTCTACAAACTATCCTAGTTTTTTTCAAGCAGAAAAAATTTCTGATTATATAAAAAAATAATATTAACTAATAAAAATGCTAGATATTTATATTCTAGGAAATGGAGCTATGGCAAGTGCATTAGCTCAAGGTTTATATGGGAAATATCAAGTTAATATTGTAGGAAGAAGCAAAGAAAAACTCATCAATTTAGAAAAACAAGGTTTTAAAACTTTACTTTATAAAGATTTTAATCCAGAGAATAAAAATATTATTTTAGCTTTTAAACCCTACGCTTTAAAAGATATGGCAAATATTTTAAAATATAAGGCTAGGATTGTTATTTCTGTTTTAGCTAATATTTCTTTTGATGATTTAAAATGTATTAAGGCGCAAAATTATGTTAGAATTATGCCTAATATTGCAGCAAAATATAAAGTTTCTGCTACTCCGTATTTAATTCAAAATTCACATTTTAAAGATGAAATTCTTCAAATTTTGCAAACTTTTGGAAATATTTACGAATTAAACGATGAAAAGCAAATGAATGCTGCAATGGCAATTAGCGGTTGCGCCCCAGCTTTTTTAGCTTTGGTGGCTGAAAGTATTGCTGATGGAGGTGTTTGTGAGGGTTTGAGTAGGGATTTAAGTATAAAACTTACACAAGGTCTTTTTGAAAGTTTTACACAATTATTGTTACATAAACATACAGCTTTAATTAAAGAAAAAATTTGCTCCCCTGCTGGTGTTACTATTAAAGGTATTAAGACTTTAGAAAAATATGCCATTAGATCTGCTTTTATGGAAGCTTTAAATTCTAGCTCATCTTAGATGAAAAAGGCTTTTTCTTTTATCGAGCTTATATTTTGTATAATAATTTTATCTTTTATTTTTATTTCCTTGCATTTAGTTTATATACAAAATTTATAAAAATTATGAATTTTTAAGTTTTTTTCAAAGACTTTATAATTTAGAAGAAAAATTATACGATAATCCAAAAGTTAAAAATATATTAATTAATACTTCAAATTTAGGTTCTTTAAATTTATTAGAGGAGTATGAAAGCGATGGTTTATTTGAATTAAAAAAAATAAATATTAAAGATAAAAATTATACTAGTTATTTTCAATGAAAAAAGCTTTTACTCTTTTAGAAGTTATTTTAGGTTTAATTATTTTTTCTGTTTTATCTGTAATTATTTTAAAAATTTTATCTCAGATTTATTTTTATCATTTTGAAACTTTAAAAAATCAAAATACAATTTTAAATCTAAAATATGCTTTACTTAATATAGATAGAATAACTCAAAAATGCTTAAAAACAAAAATACAAGATAATATTTTAACTTGTTTTTTATTTGATAAAGAAAATCTTTTATCTTTAAAAGATAATCAAGCTATTATAATA